>JAYVOH010000179.1:0-11811 GCA_043758025.1 Verrucomicrobiota bacterium | reverse complement strand
TGTGATCGTGACAGCGGGCGCACTCAAAGGTCAGTCCAAGGAAAGCCGTGGCAAAGGTCTGCACCCGGTCGCAGACATATTCGACGCGATACTCTTCTTCCACGCTGCCGCCCTCGGCTTCCTGTTGATGCAGACGATTGAAGGCCGTGGCGAGAATCTGTTCATCCGTGGGATTCGGCAGGAGATCGCCCGCAAGCTGCCACGTGCTGAACTTGTCGAACGACAGGTTTTCATTGAAGGCTTTGACCACCCAATCGCGCCAAGGCCAGACATCCCGCTCGCGATCCACTTGAAATCCGTAGCTGTCGGCATATCGCGAAACATCAAGCCAGTCCACCGCCATGCGCTCGCCGTAGTGCGGAGACTTTAACAAACGATCCACCAGCTTCTCATAAGCATCAGGGGCCGCGTCACTGACAAAAGCCTCAATCTCCTGTGGGGTCGGCGGCATACCCGTGAGATCAAAACTCACGCGCCGGATCAGCGTTTGCTTATCGGCCTCCGGCTGCTGCATGAGGTCGCGCTTGGCCAGCGCGTCCACAATGATCGCATCCATCGGCGACGCGGCATTAGTGTTCGGAATCTCCACGGGCTTCAAGGGGATGAACGCCCAGTGTTCCTGATACTCCGCGCCTTCGGCGATCCATCGTTTCAAGATCTCAATTTCAGCAGCCGTCATCACGGGCAACTTTGATTTTGCTGGTGGCATATGATCATCGGCATCCGTCGTGGTGACGCGATCAATGATACCGCTTTTTGCCGGGTCGCCCGGGACGATGGCCTTCATTTCGACAGCGACACTGCGGACATCGAGCCGCAAATCCGCCTCGCGCTTTTTGGCATCGGGACCGTGGCAAAAGAAACACTTGTCTGAGAGAATCGGCCGGATGTCGCGATTGAACTCGACCTTGGCGGGAGCCGCGCAGATTGCTCCGCTGGATAGGACAACCAACGCCGCAATGATGGTGTGCTTACCAGTCATACGTTATTCGATTAAGCGAGCACACCCTTGACCACGTTCCCATGAATATCTGTGAGCCGGTAGTCGCGGCCTTGGAAACGGTAGGTTAGACGTTCGTGGTTGATGCCCAGCAGGTGCATGATCGTGGCGTTCAGATCGTGAACATGCACCGGATCCTGCGTGATGTTGTAGCAATAATCATCCGTGGCTCCCAGCGTGAAACCTTTCTTCACGCCGCCGCCAGCCATGAAAATGGTGAAGCAGCGCGGGTGATGATCACGACCGTAATTGGTCTCGGTCAACGCGCCCTGTGAGTAGATCGTGCGGCCAAACTCACCGCCCCAGACTATCAGCGTGTCATCCAGCAAGCCGCGTTCCTTGAGATCCTTGATGAGCGCAGCCGTGGGCTGATCGGTATCGCTGCACTGTCCCTTTAGTGCTGCGGGCAGGCCAAAGTGGTGATCCCAGCCCATGTGAAAGAGCTGCACGCAGCGCACATCCCGCTCCGCGAGACGGCGCGCCAGCAGACAGTTCGCCGCGTAAGTTCCGGGGGTTTTGACTTCCGGGCCATAGCTGTCCAGCACGTGTTGCGGCTCCTTCGAGGTATCGAGCAACTCCGGCACGCTGGTCTGCATGCGAAATGCCATTTCGTATTGCGCGATGCGAGTCTGCGTCTCAGGATCACCGAACTGCTCAAAGTCATGCTGGTTGATCTCGGCAATTTCATCGAGTTGCTTCCGGCGCATCAAGCGGTCCACTCCCGATGGATTGGAAAGATATAAAACCGCGTCTCCTTTGTTGCGGAATTTTACGCCTTGATGCTGCGTCGGCAGGAAACCGCTGGCCCAAAGCCGGTCATACAACGGCTGATCATCGCGCCTTCCGGTGCCGAAAGACGTGAGCACAACGTAGGCGGGCAGGTCTTTATTGTTGCTGCCTAGTCCATAACTCAGCCATGAACCGATGCTGGGGCGTCCCGCGAGCTGGGAACCGGTCTGGCAGAAAGTGATCGCCGGGTCGTGGTTGATCGCCTCGGTGAACATCGACTTGATGAAACAAAGCTCATCGGCAACTCCAGAAATGTGCGGCATCAAATTGCTCAGCCAGGCCCCGCTCTGCCCATGCTGCGCGAACTTAAAGATCGAGGGCGCGACCGGAAATGACTTCTGACTCGAAGTCATGGTCGTGAGACGCTGTCCTTTGCGGATGTCTTCCGGCAAATCCTGCCCGCGTTGCTTCTCCATCTGCGGCTTGGGATCAAACAAATCCATCTGCGACGGCGCTCCTGACTGGAAGAGATAGATCACGCGTTTCGCTTTGGGCGCAAAGTTCGGGAAGCCCGGCAAACCACCCGCGCTTGATGCTGGCTGTGATTCACTCGCAAACAATGAAGCCAACGCCATGCTGCCAAGCGCGGAAGCGCTGCGGCCTAAAAAAAGGCGGCGGTTCAGAGTGTCTTGAACATTGAACATTGAACGCTCAACATTGAACATTGAAGTGGAATGATGGGACTTCATGACGTTTGTGGTATTGGATTATAATCTTCGGTATTCGGTGCTGAATGCTCAGCGTTCGGCTCGTTCTGAACGCAGCGCATTAGACTTCGCGGTGCGGATGCTCGTCACAAAAATTCGAATCAGTTCATCGGTCTCAGTCGGCAGCTTCTCCGCGCTCGTCGTCTCTTTGATCAGCGGGATGCGCACCACGAGTTTGATCCAGCGCAGAGACTCACGCAATTCCTTGAGCGCCACTTTCATCTTGTGGATGAAGTCCTTGGTGGATTCGGCAGATGTTGCTTCTCCTTGGTGCGCCAAAGGAGCGGTGCCTGACCGTAGCAACTGCCCGCTGACATGCCGTCCCGCTTCCGATTTCACCAATGACTCGATGAACCGAATCACTTCCGCAGCGTAATCCAAAAGCCGATCCTCCAGATCAAACTTCGCTGCCGCAGCCCGCGACCTGCCATTCGCATTTATTCCATGTTCAATGTTCATTGTTGAATGTTCGATGTTCAATGTTCTCACTTAGTCACGAGTCACCACGCGGTCCAAATTCAACAAGACTTCCGCTGTCGTCGTGTAGGCGGCAAGCTCTGCGGAGTCGAGCGCCGGGTCGGGTTTTGACGCGCCTTGGACGATGAGGTTTTTCGCATCATCAGCGTGTGATTTAAAGAAAGCTAAACGCTCATTGAAACCGTTGGTCAAAATTTTGAGCGAGGCCTCCTCAGCTTCCTTGGCGGTCGCGCGTTTAAAGCCGTAGGCAATGCGCTGTTCCGGGGTGCCGGGGTGCTTCATTATTTGCTCCGCGAGGCTGCGTGATGCTTCCACGAAGGTCACTTCATTCAGAAGGGAGAGCGCTTGTAGCGGCGTATTCGTGCGGCTGCGCTTCACGGTGCAAATTTCCCTCGTCGGCGCATCGAAGAGCAACATCGTTGGCGGCGCTGCCGTGCGCTTCCAGATTGTGTAAAGGCTGCGGCGGTAAAGGCCCTCGCCTTTATCGGCCATGTAGCCGCGCAAGTCCCCGTATTTGCTGGTCTCGTCCCACACGCCCTCCGGCATATAAGGTCGCACGCTGGGTCCACCAACTTTGGGAACCAAGAGACCGCTGACTGCGAGCGCTTGATCGCGCACAGCCTCGCCGCTGAGGCGGAAGCGCGGACCGCGCGCCAGAAGGCGGTTCTCAGGATCGCGTTCGATGAGTTCCTTGGTGAGCTTGGAACTCTGACGATACGTGGCACTCATCACCAGCATTTTCTGCAATGACTTCATGTCCCATTTTTGGCGGATGAACTCCGTGGCCAGCCAGTCGAGCAGTTCCGGGTGGGCTGGCCAATCAGCCTGGGACCCGAAATTTTCCGTAGTCTTGCAGATGCCGTAGCCAAAAAACTTTTCCCAAATGCGGTTCACCCAAACCCGCGCGGTCAGAGGATTGCCCGGATCAACGAGCCATTGAGCAAGTCCGAGACGGTTTTGCGGCGCGCCCGGTGGCATGGGCGGCAGCATGGCGGGAGTGGCCATGGTCACCTTGTCCGCAGGCTTGTCATATTCACCACGTTTTAGGATGAAGGCATCACGCGGCTTGTCGAGTTCCTTCATAACCATCACCGTGGGTAACAGCTTCTCGAAGTTCTCGACCGCCTTCTTCGCCGCCACCAACGCGTTGTCCGCGTCGCGCAACGGGCTGGCGACACTGGTGCGATAAAATTTTTCAAGTTCACTCTTTTGTTTCGCACTGCGCTTCGTAACCGGCGTCTGCAAAATCGCGCGCACAGCCAGGAAATCAGTTTTGCCGTCGAGCTTCACGGCACCAGCGGGCAACGTGGTCGCCGAGAGTCGGAAGCGTCCGATGCTGTGCTGGGGAAACGGCCCGTCGTGTTTCATGGTGATCGTCACCGACGACCCGGCAGGCGCCATCTGATCGAGCACAAACATTGCCTTGCGCGGCTCATGCTTCGTGGGGCCATCAACCGCCCAACCCGGACCGTTCTTTTTTACCCGGGCCTTGGCTTTCTTGTCCTTCTTTGTCGCAGGTTCATTTTGCAGACTCGATATGTCGTAGCCCTGCTGATTGTAATCAGCCTCCGCTTTGGCAATTAACGCCTGCACGGGATTGCCCGCGTTCTCCGGCGTTATGATGTCCACCTCAAATTCAGTCAGGAGAAAGTTTCCATTCTCTGCCCGGCCCGGGCCATTGCCGGACAGGCTTTCATCGGGCAGAGCTTCCAAGAGAAATGCGCTCACGGGCTCGCCCGTGATTTTTGCGGTGATGACGTAGGTGTCCTTCTCTGGATTGGTGCCGGTGGCGAGATAACTGCCGTCATCCTGACGCACCATGGTCGCACCGCCTTGTGATTTCACCGAGTCCGGCTCGATCATCTGCCAGGCATTATTTTCCTCGGACGCCTGCACCAGCGCCTTCGGCTCCCACTCGGCCATGAGTTTCGGCAATACCTTCGACGCTTCAGCAACTCCCAGCTGCGCGGCCTTGAGATCGGCGTTTAATTTCACGAGCTTCACATCCTGCTCGGGCGTCGGCACATCAATTGTCGGTGGCGTATTGCCTCCTTCGCGATTCGATCCGTTTTGGATCATGCCCGTCTCCGGAACATTGTTGAAGAAAGCGAACAGCGAATAAAAATCGCGCTGGGTGAAGGGATCGTATTTGTGGTCATGGCAGCGGCAGCAATTCATGGTCAGCCCCAGCCAGGTGAAGCTCATCGTCTCTACCCGGTCGATGATATTTTCCACTCGCCATTCTTCCGGGATGCTGCCGCCTTCGCCATTGAGCCGATGGTTGCGATTAAATCCGGTGGCAATGACCTGGTCGCGCGTGGCATTCGGCATCAGATCACCGGCGATCTGCTGCACGGTGAACTCATTGAAAGGCATGTTATCATTGAACGCCTTGATAACCCAGTCGCGCCAAGGCCACATCTGGCGGCTGCTGTCGGTCTGGAAGCCGTGGCTGTCGGCATAGCGCGCAAAGTCGAGCCATTGTCGCGCCATCTGCTCGCCGTAATGGGGAGATGCGAGCAGGCGGTCCACGACTTTCTCATAAGCGTTCTCCGACTTGTCATTCACGAACGCCTCCACTTCCTCTGGCGTGGGCGGAAGCCCGGTCAAGTCGAGCGATACACGGCGAATCAAAGTCGCACGATCAGACTCGGGCGCCGGTTGCAACTTCTCTTTCTCAAGTCGCGCGAGAATGAATGAATCAACCTCATTCACAATCTTCGTCTGAGAGTTCGTGATCTTCGGAACTTCTGGTCGCGCGGGAGCGATAAAAGCCCAGTGCCCCTGATACTCCGCGCCCTCGGCGATCCATTGTTTCAACAAATCCTTCTGCTGCTGCGTGAGCGGCTTGTGCAGCTTTGTCGGCGGCATGAGATCGTCCTCGTCCGTGGTCATGACGCGGGCGATGAGTTCGCTCTTGGCGATGTTGCCCGGCACGATGGCCACCGCGCCGGACTTGGCAGGCTTCAAGGCATCGTCTCTGACATCAAGACGCAACCCGCTCTTGCGTTCCTTTTCATCAAAGCCATGACAGTGAAAACAAGTGTCGGAAAGGATCGGACGGATATCGCGATTGAACTCGACTCTGGCCTCGGCGCGAGCAATGAGACCTGCGGCGATGAACGCGACAGTGATAATTTTATTTGAATGGCCTGACATGAAAAATATTCGGTGGGATATGACGGTGAAACTACGCTTCATGCTGTGCAATTCTAACAAAATAACCACAAGGACTTGCCCGTGACGGGACCCTCGCCTATGCGGATGGCGCATGTCTCTCGAACACATCCTTGTCATCAAACGCCCGCTCTTTGACCAAATCGGAGCCTTCCAGGGTTTTCAACCCGAAGCGCAACGCTATCTCGATGTCATCCTGGCCCCGGGGAACAATTTTTTCATGGCCCGGCCCGATGCTGAAATCGATCCCTCGCACAAGCAGATCATCCCCTACTCCATTTTTCATCACGCCGGGAAATATCTCGTTTACACCCGAGGGGGCAAAGGCGGAGAAAAACGGCTGCACGCCAAAATGAGCATCGGCATTGGCGGCCACATCAATCCGCACGACGAGCGTGAAGATTCTCTCGCCAGCACAACTTACATGAATGGCGTCGAGCGCGAGATAGACGAGGAACTTCGCATCACGGGCCGGCACACCCAGCGTGTCATTGGGTTGATCAACGATGATTCCAACGAAGTCGGCCAGGTGCATCTGGGCGTGGTTCATCTTTTTGAGCTGGACAGTGATGCGGTGGAATCAAACGAAGAGTCCATCCAGGACATCCGGTTCCTAAGTCTGGACGATATGATGCGGAATCGGGACGGATTGGAGACCTGGTCCCAGATTTGCGCGGATCATCTGGCAGTTGCCTGATCTGTCTTCGCGTGTTTCTTTTTGCCTTTGCTCTTGGAATCTTCCAGATCATCCACCGTGAATTTCCCGGCATCGATGCGATACAAACCGGCCATGCGGTAGGCGATACGGGTTTTGAAATCGAAAGTCCAGGCCGCCACTTCAACCGGCCCCACCGGGAGCTGGGCCGCATGGAATCGAATTTCAAAGTTGGCGTGATTGTGACGCGAACTAGACGATGGTTGATAAAGATATTGCAAGTCCGGTTCCAATGCCAAGCGCAGGAACAACGGCGGTGATTTGACCTGGCCAACTTCAAAGATGACCCAGCCACGCTGCGAATCCTTATAACACAGCAGCACGCCATCGGCTGGACGGCTCTGTCCATGCAGATACGCTGTGCCCGACGCCCTGAACAGGTCGGTCCCCAGATAATCCATGCCTTCCAGCTTCGCCGTGCCTTCGAGCACCTGGCCTCGCTGCTCGAACTGATCGAGCCGGTCAGTTTTTGTCATCGCCGGAGAAAGCAGTCCAAGATCGTCCAACCGGATGGCGAGAGAGTGTGCCTTTTTAATGAGTGGCCCATCAATGTCCTGTTCCGGCAACGCCTTGGCAAAAAACTGGCAGGTGGCATCGCGAAGCCGGGAAGACCACCAGGCAACCATCGTGTTCTGTCCATAAATCCATCCGGTGATGAGCAGCATGACAAAGGCTCCTAAAACAGCGGGAGCAACAGCCACCACCTGCCGCCGCCATGCGGAATCTACCCGCACGGCAATGCGTCGCCACCAGGCAAAGGCGAGCACGATGACGGCAATGTCCAACATCATGGTGTGAATGGTGTAACGGTTCCAGAGTGCGCCATCCATAGTCTTGCGCGCATACTCCCGACCCATCGCAACCATCATTCCTGTGAGCAGGGTGTAGGCACCGACCATAATCCAAGGCAGAGTCTGGTTTCGAATCACAGCCCCTCCATTCTTGCGAAACAAGGGAACGCAAGCCGTGAGAATGGTGACAACGAGGACCACCCCCATCACAAGCGTCGTCAGCTGCATTGCAGCGAATGTTCCGCGCCCGAGGGAAGCGCCACAGAAGATGAGGACGAACTCCAAGGTCTGCCATGGTCGGGAAAAACAGTCACTGAGATGATTTCCCAACGTAGCCTCATGACCCTGTTCATAGGAGAACAAAGGATCCGCCTGGTTAACCAGATTATGAAAGTAACAAGCCATCGTCACCAGCATGGCCACCGTCCAGAATGTAAAAAATAACCAACGCCCCCGGCGGACAGGAATGACATCAGTCCACAAAATTAATGGCACCAGCAGGGGCCAGATAAGAACACCAGAGGCAAAGCTGACTGACCCCAGAATCGCCAGCAGCAAGCACACCACGAGCTTCGGCCACCAACGCAAACCCGAGTAGAAGACAGCCAACGCCCCGGAGAAAAACGCCAGGGGCATGTAGGAACTGAAGCAGTCCGCCCAGAGCAATGTATTGGACTGCGTGGGCGAAAACAGGGCCAGGCTTCCGACACTGGCGATGAGCCACCGGGGTTGCAAATCCGGCAGGCTTTTGCGCAGCAGATACAGTAAATTCCAGCCCGTAAGACATAGCAGAGCGAAGGATGTCCAGTTCATCAACAGGAAACAACCGGGGCGCAGATGGAAAAATATCCAGTTCAAGAACGCGGGCACTGTGAGGCGATGCTCCATCTGGACAAAAAAGAAGTCCTGCACGGTGAACTTGCCTTGGGCCATTTTTTCATAAAATGGCAGCCAGACAAAGTCATCCATGAACGGCACGTTCAGGAGATAATTCCGCATCCAGAAAAATATCAGCAAGGGCGGCACCAAAGCCGGCAACCAGCGGAGGGCGGAGGCACCGGCGTTTTTTATGTAATCTCGGGATAACAATGACATGGAACCTATAAATGAGGAATCAATGCGTGATTGGTTGGCGTCAACTTGCCAGCGCGTCATCGACCACGATCAGGATTCGATGCGACCATATCCATGCCCGACGCCCGCGCAATGCGGAATGCATAGCCCAGCACTGTGGCCCATTCGGGAACCCACGAACAAGACATTCATCGCCACGGAAGCGCGAAAGCTATATGCGATCGCATCTTCTGACTGGGGACCGACTAAACAACAGCGGTAGCCGCGCCCTTATGACCGAGTTGTTTCACAGCCTTGTTGAGCTGGTCAAACTCGATCGGCTTTTTGATAACAGTGACCGGGCCGGTGGCGAGAATCTTGCTGAGAATTTCACTGTCGGGATAACCCGTGATAACAACAATGGGAAGGTCTGGATAAAGTTCCTTGAGTTGCATGTAAACTTCGTCTCCCGGGATATCGGGCAGTTTGAGGTCGAGAAAGACAAAGTCGAACTTCTGCTTCTTGGCCAGGCTGATGGCCTCTGCGCCTGAGCCGACCACCAATCGCCCGAAGCCAGCTTTCTTGAGGAATTGCTTAAAGAGAGCCTGCAAAGCGGTGTCATCGTCCACCACGAGAACTGTCGGCTGACCAGATTCATCATCTTTGCGGAGCACGTCCCGATCAAGCAGGCTCCGCTTGATGCGCCAACGGCCCCCGATTTGAACAGCGGGAAGCTGACCCCGCTGCACGAGATAATAAACAGTCGGCAAAGGAATGCGGAGATATTCAGCGGTCTCTTTGACCGTCATGAGTTCGGGAGGAATTTCAGCCATGGGAATTATAATTGAGGGTGAGTATGCTTTAACAAGAGTGAGTGTGATGAGTCAATAGAGCCTAATTATCGTGGATGCTATGTTTGTGAGTTATAAATTACCAGAAGAATACAAATTATGCAATGCATTTCTGCTAAGAATAGCAAGGATAATGAAATTACTAGGTAGAAATTATCAAAATAGTGATTCAAACTTGGTAAAATTGTGATATTCTCGAATATGACGTTGTTTAAACTCCGTTCATAACAGCTAGAATGCCAGATAATCGTATTTTACTGTTTATTCTAATCTCCAAAAGGTTTTCGATGCTGAACTGTCAGACATCTCGTCACCACTAACGTTGTAAAAAATATTACAAAATGTGTAATGTTCCAGTGAACAGCTTCGGACATTCCCCTCCCCGGTGACTGTCATGATCGCCAACAGGGCATATTCCCAAGTGCGCCACGGATCGAAACGCGACTGCACATCAAACCGCACATTATATATCCGCCGGCAGCTCTTCTTCCTGCTCGGATTTTTTCACCGGCGATACATTCCGGTGAATCCAGACACTCTGAACCAGACCCATGAGGAACATGCAGACGACGAGGAAGGTTCCGCTGTAACTGATGAAGGGCAGCGGGATGCCGGTGATGGGCATCATGACGATGTTCATGCCCATGTTCTGAATCGAGTGCGCCGCCATCATGCCGACGACCCCGACGACAAAAAGCCGTCCGATGTGATCGCGCGCATAAAAGGCGATGAAGATACATTGCAACAGCAGCAGAGCTGTCGCGGCGATATGCAGCACCGCGCCCTGAAAGCCGAACTCCTCGACGATCACTGCAAAGATAAAGTCGTTAATGGACTCCGTTTTGGAGAAGAGTGAGCGATGAACGGATCGGTGCTCCGGCACTTTCTCCGAGAGCGGCCCCTTGCCCTCGAAGCCTGCGGAGCCGACGGCCAGAAGAATATTGTTGGCCATGTAGCCTTCTTTGAGCACGTCCACCGGCTTGCCCGCTAACATGTTGTAAAAGACCTCGACACGTTTCTTTTGATAAGGTTTCAATCCAAAGAAGTAGGCCAACGGCAGCGCCGTGAGCACCACCAGTATAAGAGTGATGAGATACCGGAACGGGATGTTGGCCACGAGCAGCATGGCAACTACGACGGGGCCGTAAACAGCCGCCGACCCAAGATCTGGCTCCTTGAGCACGATGAGCATTGGCACTCCTGCGAGAACGCCGGAGACAGCCAGCCGCAGCCAATGATAGCGGAAGGCGGGAAAGACCCGATGCAGATCGCCGAGCACGATCGCCAGAGCGATGATGACTCCGCAGATGGTGAGCTGCGAAGGCTGGATTTGGAAAGATCCAACTTCAATCCTGTTCTGGGAGCCGTTAATGACTTTACCGAAAATCTTAACCGCAATCAGGCCGAGAATTCCAATGACATACATGATCCATGCGCCCCATCGCATCCATTTGTAATCAATCAGGGCGGCACAAAAGAAAACCACCAGCCCGATCCCAGCCCATGTTGTCTGGTCGAGCCATTTTCTGGCCAGCGATGGCTCTTCGCGAAACGACGAAGCATTATAGATCGCATAGATGCCCCACACGACTAGCCCGATGATGTTGGCAAACAAGAGCCAGTTCAGTCCAAAAAATTTTCTCAGGAGCGGAGTCATGGTCTAAAAGATGCAAGAAGGTAAGATTCAAGATTCAAGATCATGATGGGTGAAGAACCGGCGCTCCCAGGTCTTGTATCTTGAAGTCTTCCATCTTTTTCAAAGCTTCGGCACCGCCGCGAGCAGCTTCCGGGTGTATTCATGCTGCGGGCTGTCGCACACCTGCTCTGCGGTGCCGCTCTCCACGACCCGCCCGCGGTTCATGACGATGATGTCGTCGCTCATGTGTTCCACCACTGCCAGATCATGGGCAATGAAGAGATAAGTAAGCTGGAACTGCTCCTGCAAATCACGCAGCAGATTCACGATCTGGGCCTGCACGCTCACATCCAACGCGCTGACGGGTTCGTCACAGACGAGGAACTTTGGCTGCACCGCCAGCGCCCGGGCAATGCCAATGCGCTGCCTCTGCCCGCCGCTGAATTCATGCGGGTAGCGCCACATGCTTTCTTGCGGAAGGCCTACACGCTTGAGCAATGAAGCCACGGTGTCGCGGCGCTCAGCTTTGTTGAGATCGCTGAAATGGATGCGTAACGGCTCGGCGATGATTTCCTCGATGGTCATGCGCGGATTGATGGAGCCGTAGGGATCCTG
>JAYVOH010000178.1:0-4188 GCA_043758025.1 Verrucomicrobiota bacterium | reverse complement strand
TTCTGATTGCGCTCGCCACTGCAGCCGTTGCGGCAGACAGGCCGAACATCATTTTCATTCTCAGCGACGATCTCGCGCAAGGGGACCTCGGATGCTACGGGCAAAAACTCATTCAGACGCCGAACATAGACCGCATGGCACGCGAGGGTATGCGCACGACCCAAGCCTATTGTGGCACGACGGTCTGCGCCCCGAGCCGCACGTCCTTGATGACCGGCCTGCATATGGGACACTCCCCAGTCCGGGCGAATCGCGAGGCCAAACCCGAGGGGCAGTTTCCGCTTCCGGCGGGCACTTTCACGGTCGCGCAATTATTGCAAAGCGCGGGCTACAAAACCGCATGCATCGGCAAGTGGGGCATGGGCATGTTCGACACCACTGGCAGCCCCTTGAAACTCGGGTTCGATCATTTCTACGGTTACAACTGCCAGCGGCACGCTCACTCGTATTTTCCCACCTATCTTTATAACGACAGCCAGCGCTTCAACCTGCCCGGCAACGACGGCAACGTAAAGATCGACGGCAAGGGCGCGACATATTCACAGGATCTCATCTCGAACGAGACCCTGAAATTCGTGCGCGAGAACAAAGACCATCCTTTCTTTCTCTACTACGCAGTTACACTACCGCACGGGGCGATCCAGATTAACGACCAGGGCATTTACCAGGAAAAGCCTTGGAGCGAACAGGAAAAGAACTATGCGGCAATGGTGACACGCCTGGACACCGATGTTGGACGCCTGCTTGTTTTGCTGAAAGAATTAAAGATAGACGACCACACGCTTGTGATGCTTGCGGGCGACAATGGATCGTCATTCCCGCCGAGTTCCCCGCTCGGCAAACGCTTTGATCAGGCGGCGAACGGACTGCGCGGCTTCAAGCGCGAACTCTATGAGGGCGGCCTGCGCAATGCCGGCATCATTCGCTGGCCGGGCAATGTTCCCACCGGTCGGGTGAGCGACGAGCCGTGGGCATTCTGGGATTTCCTCCCGACTTGCGCGGAACTCGCCGGTGCGAAAATTCCTGACGCCTCGCATATCGACGGCCTTTCGCTCGTCTCATTTCTCAAGGGTGGGCCTGCACCGAAGCGCGAATATTTTTACTGGGAGCTCCACGAAGGAGTGTCGCTTCAAGCCGTGCGTTGGGGCGACTGGAAAGCCGTGCGCAACGGCCCGTCAAAACCCATCGAGCTTTATGATTTGCAGAACGATGCCGCCGAATCCAAAAATCTGTGTGCTCAAAAACCGGAGCTTGCGGCCAAGGCGGAATCGCTGATGAATGCCGCGCGGACAGACGATCCAAACTGGCCATTGCGTGACTCAATCAAGAAACCGTCGAAGAAGTAAGTTCCACCTAAAATGCTCAATGAACGCAACTCGTCTCAGCCTGTTCGCATCGTCCATCTTGTTCATCGCCACCCAAGCGACGCTTTATTCCGAAGAAACGCTGGTGTATAAGAAAGACGGCGGGCGCGAACTGAATCTGTTCGTTGAAAAACCCGCCGACTGGAAGGCTTCCGACCGGCACCCGGCCATTGTTTTTTTCTTCGGTGGCGGCTGGGTGGGCGGCACTCCGTAGCAATTTATCAAACAAGGCGAGTATCTCGCCACCCGGGGCATGGTGGGTCTGCGCGTGGAGTATCGGGTCATACCCAAAGGCGACAAAGGGACTCCGCTCGTTTGCTGTGCCGATGCTAAGTCGGCCATGCGCTACGTGCGTTCTCACACGGCGGAACTCGGCATCGATCCTGGTCGCATCGCTGCGGCAGGAGGTTCAGCAGGCGGACATCTCGCGGCATTCACGGGCCTGGTGAGTGGACTCGATGATGCGAAAGATGACCTCTCAGTTTCCTGCAAGCCGGATGCGATGGTGCTTTTCAATCCCGTTTTCAACAATGGCCCTGGTCAATGGGGGCATGAGCGCGTCGGTGATCGATACATGGAGTTTTCCCCGGCACACCATGTCACGAAGGATGCGCCACCGACCACTGTATTCCTCGGCGACTCGGACAACCTCATTCCCGTCAATGTGCTCAATGATTTCGCCAAGGAAATGAAGAAGGCTGGGGTTCGCTGTGACTCCCATGTTTATCCGAAGGCTGGTCACGGCTTTTTCAACAAGGAACCGCACTTCACAGTCACCTTGTCCGAGACTGACAGGTTCCTGTCTTCGATCGGCTGGATCAAAGGAGAACCCACATTGAAAACACCTGCGCCATCTTCATTGATGACTTGGGCTATGGCGACATCGGACCGTTTGGCTCCACCAAGAACCGAACTCCGAACCTCGACCGCATGGCGAAGGAGGGCATGAAGCTCACTTCATTCTATGCGGTGCCGGTTTGTTCGGTATGAACTGATGGAGGCTCACGGCTGTGTAATATCATCATTGGCAAAATCCAAAGAGACGCCATCTTGCGCGTCCCTCGCGGATTATTGACTTTATGAAAAACCTCCTCTCCATCGAAGCTCTCACTGAAAGAGAGATCACTGACATCGTCGAACTCGGCAGCGCGCTCCGGAAAAACCGGACGGCATCGCCGCAGGTTCTCAACGGCCAGTGCTGGGCGCTGATTTTTAACAAATCCTCCACCCGCACCCGCGTGAGTTTCGAGGTCGGCATCCGGGAACTCGGCGGTAGCGTCATGTTCCTCAGCGGCGCGGACACGCAGCTTGGTCGCGGCGAACCCGTGAAGGATACCGCGCGCGTGCTGGGGCGCATGGTGCATGGCGCGGTTATCCGGACTTATGCGCAGGCTGACGTGGAAGATTTTGCCGGTTACAGCGGTCTGCCGACGATCAATGCCCTCACCGATGAAGAGCATCCCTGCCAGATTCTCGCGGACTTGCAGTTGATGCACGAGCAGCTCGGAGGCTGGAAGGGTCGCCGGGTTTGTTTTCTGGGCGATGGCGATTGCAACGTCGCGCGCTCTTGGATGTGGGCCGCTGCCAGACTGGGTTTTGAACTGAACATCGGCGCGCCCAAGTCCTTCCAACCCACGGGCGAGTTTATGGAAAAACTCGGGGTCGCGCATGTGAAGTTCATTGATGACCCGCAGAAAGCCGTCGCCGGGGCGGACGTGGTTTACACCGATGTCTGGGTCAGCATGGGCAAGGAAGAGGAAAGCATCAAGCGCCTCCAGGTTCTCAAGCCTTACCAAATCAATACCTCGCTCATGGAACATGCGACGAAAGACGCCATTGTCATGCACTGCCTGCCTGCCTATCGTGGAAAAGAAATCACCGACGAGGTGCTGGAGAAACACGCCGATGTCATTTTTCAAGAGGCGGAAAACCGGCTCCACGCTCAGAAAGCCGTCATCGTCTGGATGCTTCGGCGATAGCGAATTAATCCGCGTTTCACTCCTTCGCTACCTCGGATGGATCGCTCGGATAGGTCACTAACTTGAGCTTCTGGTTCTGGATCCAGCGTCGGAATTCCTCCGCCTCTTTCGGGTTGCTCCATGAGATGTGATTTGCGCTGCCTTCCACAATAGTGATCCGGTGCTCCACATTCAGGTTTTTCCAGATGGCCAGTTCCCACCGGATGTCCCGCCAGTAGAGCGAAGGGTCTTTTTCATGAATAAACTGCCACACCGGAGCTACGTTTGCCTTGCGAAACAGAATGCAGTTGTCGTTGTAGGCAGCGATGGGCACGGCCGCAGCAAACTTGCCGGGAAACACTCGCAGGAATTCATAGCAACCGAATCCTCCGCCGGAGTAGCCAGTTACATACAGCCGGGACATGTCGATGGCTGGTTCGCTGGTGGCCTTCAAGACATCGATCACCTGCCCCGTGAGCAGCGTGGGCTTGGAGGGCATATCTTCATATTCTACGAACCACCAGTCGTTTGGCACATCGCTTTGGGGAATAAGAACATAGCAGGGCATATGTTTCTGCCAGTCGTGGTCGATGAAATATTGGAAGGTCCGCCCGCCCAGCGAGTAGTTTTTGAAATTATCCGTGCCGCGCGCATTGGTGCCGTGCAGATAGACGGTCAGCGGCAACGATGCCACGCGCACCGCCGCTTCCGGAGGCGTGTAGAGCAGAAAGCGAAGTTGCCGCAGACTCGGCGGCGCTTCGCTAGAATGGATGGGTAAAAGCTGATGGGACTTTGAGATTGAGACCACCCGCCATCCAATAGCAGATGGCTCTAAGGTTATCGAAGTTGCGGAAGCCCCTCGCCCG
>JAYVOH010000177.1:0-11921 GCA_043758025.1 Verrucomicrobiota bacterium | reverse complement strand
TGGTTTAAACGTTTGTTCAAACAAGCGATGTCGGAACATCGCCCGATCAACCAGCACCATTTCATTTTAACATTTTAACGGAAAATAATCCGCTTCCCTGAAACACGCCCAGGCTGGAAGCCCGTGTTACTCGTTTTACAAAAGGCTGATAGGGACCATTCTGCCCCCTTTTTCATCTTGAGCAGCGGTTGCTCGGGTAGCGTGTTCACGATTCAGGCTGGTTCCACTTTAGGAAGGGTCTTTAATTCTGAGCCGTCGGCTGGCGTGGTAATCTTTTTCTTTCTGCGGAAGAATTTGCCGTTGCTCCAGTCATCAAAAATCGAATAACTCACCGGCGTGACCAGCAGCGACAGCAGCAGGCAGAGCATCTGACCGCCGATGATGATCTTGGCCATGGAGGCCCGGCCTGCGGAGCCGGGACCTTGACCCAGTGCGATGGGGATCATGGAGGCGACCAGCATGAGCGTGGTCATCAGGATGGGGCGCAAACGCGCGCGGTTGGCTTGCAGGATGGCCTCGTCGCGTTCCAGACCGCGCCCGCGCAGGGTGTTGGTGTAATCGACTTGCAAGATGCCGTTTTTCTTCACCATGCCGAAGAGCATGAAGAGGCCGAAGATGGCATAGATGTTCAGTGGTTCGTTCAGCGCGATCATGGTCACGAGCGCGAAGGGGAGCGAGAGCGGCACGGCCAGCAGGATGGCGACGGGATGCAGGAAATTCTCGAACTGCGCGGCGAGGATCATATACATGAAAATCATGGCGAGACCGAAGGCGACAAGGAAATTCTGACCGGTCTCCTGCAAGGTTTTGGCGCGTCCGGTGAAGACGACATCGTAGCCGGGAGGCATATTCAGATCCTTGGTGACGCTGCGCACATCGTCAATGGCTTCGCCAAGGGCTTTGCCATTGATGATGTTGCCCACAATCGTGATCTTTCGCTGACGTTGGAAGCGGTCGATTTGATTGGGGCCGCGGGACTCGCGGAATTTTACGAGATTGGACAGCTGCACGAGTCCGCCATTGTTGCCGGGGAGACGGAGGGTGATGTTTTCCAATGCTTCCTGGGTGCTGCGGTCGCCGGGCCTGGCGCGGAGCCACACATCATAGAGGTCGTCGTTTTCCCGGAAGTTGCCCGCGACTTCACCGCCAACCATCGTGCGCAAGGTCCGGGCGATGTCCTCGATCTGGAGTCCGAACTGACTGGCTTTCTCACGATCAATCTCGACGCGCAGTTCGGGTTTGCGATTGCTCATCATGGTGTCCACATCCGCCAGTCCCGGCGTAGCGGCGAGTCTGGCGACAAACTGGTCCGCATATTGGGCGAGTTTGGTCAGGTCAGGCCCCACGAGGTTGAATTGCAGATCGGAGTTTCTTCCACCGGTGCTGATGCCGGAGATGAGCTGCACGCTGCCGCGCACGTCAGGATATTGAGCCAGGATCTTCCGCGCCAGGCCCATCGCTTGGAACTGCGACCACTTGCGTGTCTTGCCGGTGACGGTGCTCCACCATCCGCCAAGTTCCGGCAGACGACAGTAGAGATTAACAATCGTGACATCGCCTTCGCCCTTGCCAACGCGGCCCCCGGTGTTGCCGATGGTAGTAAGCGTGTCCGTGATGACCTGCTGGCCGTCAATGCGCAAGGCACGGAGCTTCAGCTCCACCTCCGCGCAAATCTGCGCGCTGCGCTCAAGATCGGAGCCTTCCGGTGTTTGCATGGATATCTCAAACTCGCTGGAATCATCCTGCGGGATGAAGGTGAACTTGGTCATTTTCCCTAGCTGATAAATCGAAGCGAAACACAGCCCTGAGGCCAGCATGACGACCCAGCGGTGTCGCAAGCTCCAGCCGAGCACGCCTATGTAGCGGTTCGAGAGCCATTTCATCAGCCAGCCGCCGTGCGCTTTTTTCTCGCGCTCTTTTTCATTGGTGGAGTGCTTGAGGAATCGCGACGCCAGCATTGGGGTCAGGGTGAAGGAAACGAAAAGTGAGACCAAGATGGCAAAGGCCACTGTGACGCCGTAGCTGGAGAAGAACATGCCGATGCGCCCTTTCATAAAGGCCAGCGGCAGGAAGATGACGACCAGCGAAAGAGTCGTGGCCATTACCGCGAGCGCGATTTCCTGCGTGGCGAAGCTCGCGGCCTTTTTACCGTCCCAGCCTTTCTCTTCCATCGTGCGGTGAATGTTTTCCAGCACGACGATGGCGTCATCAATGACGATGCCGACGGCGAAGACGAGGCCGAGCATGGTGAAGTTGTTCAGCGTGTAGCCCATCACGCGCATAAGCACGAAAGTGGAGATGATGGACGCGGGAATGGCGATGGAGGCGATGACCGTGCCGCGCCAGTCGTGCATGAAAAGGAAGGTGGTCAGCGCCACGAGGATCGCACCGAGAATCAAGTGGAAGTTCACTTCCTCCAGCGAGCGTTTGATGAAAGTGGACTGGTCGCGCACGACTTCCATTCTGATGTCCGTCGGAACGGTAGCCTTCAATTCCGCGAGCCGTTTCTTCACACGGTCGATGACCTTGACCGTGTTGCTGCCGGATTGCTTGCGCACGATGAGCGTCACGCAGTTCAGGTCGTTCGCCTTCGACAGCGTGCGCGGTTCCTGGATGCCATCCTCGACCTGGGCCACATCCTTGAGATACACCGGCTGTCCCGCGACGTTGGCGATGATGATCTCGCTAAAGTCCTTCACGCTCTGCATCCGGCCCAAGGTCCGCAAGACCAACTCGCGCGGTTTCTGGTTCACGCGCCCGCCCGGCACTTCGAGATTCTGCCGCAGCAGCGCCTTGCGCAGATCGTCAATGGAGAGGTTATAGCCGCGCAGTTTTTCGTAATCGACCGCCACCTGCACCGCGCGGGTGCGGGTGCCCGCCATATTGATCGCGCCAACATCCTCGACGGTTTCGAGGTTCTGCTTGATGAACTTGTCCGCGATATAGGATATTTCTTTGAGATCGCGCGGCGCGCTCACGCTGATGGAAATGACCGGCTGGGCGTCCACGTCGAACTTGTCGATGATCGGGGTATCGGTGCCCGTGGGCAAGGTGGAAAGGATCGTGTTGACCTTGTCGCGCACGTCTTGCGCGGCGATGTCGCGATTGCGCTCGAGCTGAAATTGCACGGTGATGGCGGACACGCCTTCGAGAGTGACGCTGCTGAGTTCGTCAATGCCTTGCACGGTGTTAATGACCTCCTCTAGCGGTTTGGTCACGCTGGTCTCCATCTCCTCCGGGGCCGCGCCGCGCAGAGTGGTGGTGACAGTGATGATGGGCAGCTCGACGTTGGGGAACTGATCCACGCCGATGTCTTTGAACGAAAACCAGCCGAGCACGACGAGGAACAAATTCATCATCGTCGCAAAGACGGGCCGCCTGATGCAGAGGTCTGCCAGGCTGAGGCCGCGCGCGGTGTTGTCAGGTTGCGGCGTGCTCATGGTTTTGGATTGTTCGCGGTTGCGCCCGTTTGCACAGCGACTGGCGCGCCATCAACGAGCTTGCTCTGGCCGCTGACCACGACCTGCTCGCCGTCTTTCAGTCCTTCGAGAATTTCCTGCAATCCGTCGCGCGCCCTGCCAGTGCGGACGATGCGGCCATGCGCCGTTCCGTTCTCGATCACGAAAACCTTGGTCACGCCCGCATAGCTGATGATGGAATCCTGCGGCACCACGGCCGTTGGCACGCCGCGCTCCAGCACCAGTTCACCCCGCGCAAAGCTGCTCGCCTTCAGGCGCAAATCAGGATTCTGCACGAGCGCGCCCACATTGAACGCGCGGGTGGCGGTGTTCACTTGCGGGCTGATAAGATAGACGCTGCCGGAGAAAACTTCGCCCGGATAGTTATCCACGCCGAAGGTGATGCTGAGTTCCTTCTTCACGAAGGAGGCGTGTTTTTCTGGCACTTCAAATATGAACTTCAAGACCTTGTCATTGACGACCTTGAACATGGGCGCGCCGATTTTTACATAGTCGCCCTGGGTCGCGATGCGATCGGCGATGGCGCCGTCGAAAGGGGCCTTGATGGTGGAGCGCGCAATGTTCAGCTCGACCATGCCGACGGATGCGTTTACGGCCTTGACTTCAGCTTCCCACTGGGCGGACTGCGCGGTCGCCAGATCGAGTTCACTCGCGGCCACGGCACCGGTTTTCTGAAGTCCCTTTGAACGGATGAGATTTTGCCGCGCATTGGTCAGGTTGGCCTCGGCCCGCGCGAGATTGCCCAGCTCACGCTGAAGGTCAGCCTTGTAAGTGGAGTTGTCGATCACGGCGAGCGTCTGCCCCGCTGTCACGCGGTCGCCAAATTCCACCGTGGTTTTTTGAACCAGTCCGTCAACCTCCGCTGCGATCGTGGCGCTGTCTTTGGGATACAAGGTGCCCACGATGGTGACGCTGTGATCCCACGACGCCGTGCCCACGGGGGTGGTCTTGACACTGATCGCCTCCCGTTGCGGATTTGTTTTGGCGGGCGTCGGGGCCTGGTCATGGCAGGCAGCCAGAATGATGGCGCACAAGCCGGAGGCGAAGAAGCTGTGTGGTGTTTTCATAAGCATCATTGTCATTTGGCGGCGCCATCCAGAAACAGGCTCACAATGCGACGCGCTCTCGTGCGGGTGAGGGAACCTTCGGCGCGGAAAAGCCAGGTGCGAATCTGGTGGGATACGGTGCCGAAAAATGCGTGAGTCAGTTCGTCGGCGGTGAAGCGCACGGTGAGCACGCCTTCTTTGCGACCATCAGTGACGACCCGCTTCACGTAGTTGAAAACTCGGCGGCGGCGTGCGGGATTGACCGAATTCTGGGGAATTTCCTCCGGCGCGGCGAAGAGGGTGGCAAATACGAGGCGCATGAGATGCTGGTGCGCGGTGGTGAATTGAAAGATGGCGGAGGTGATGCCAGTCAAACGGGTCATGCAGTCGTCAGCCTCCTTCACGGATGATTGCATGGCCGAATGAAGCCCGTCATAGGCGGATTCAAGGATGGCGCGGAAAAGTCCTTCCTTGCTGCCAAAGTAATAATAGAGCGTCGGCTTGGAGAGGCCGCTCACCCGCAAGATGTCATGGACCGAAGTTCCGGCGTAGCCCTTTCTCGCAAAGGCGGCGATGGCCGACTCCAGGACGGCTTCGCGGGTGGGCTTTGCCTTTGATGACATAATATACCGAACGGTAGGTATTTTGACGTCAGCGTCAAGCGACATTCTGGATGTCAGGCAAATGCGGCAGGTAAGTGTCTTGCAAATGCGGCGTTGGCACCTAGCATCCGCATCATGGAAAAATCCGGGACCTCATTCATGGCAATGGCGCTGGGCTTTACCATGTCCTGCTGCTCCTCATTGCCTCATGCGGAAATGAAAGCGGTTTCACCCGCCACGATGAAACTCCTGGAGCAAAGATCGCAAAAGCTCGATGATCTCGGCATCCGCGAGGACGGTGGCGCGCTGGTCTGCCGCGCGAACTGGTCCGCCGAAGGCCCGGTGACGGTTCCGTTGCTCTGGCAGCATAACCTGCCCCACGTCACTGCTTTGGTGAACGGACATCCCGTTCGTCTCATCGTGGATACCGGGAGCCAGGGCTGCGTTCTGGAGGCAGAGACGGCCTTGCGCTGCTGCGTGACCACCGTTCGCGCCACCGAGCGCAAGTTCACGCTGTCCGGCATTTCCGGCGCGGAGTCTGCCTTGTTGGGAGTTCCGGATCATGTCGAAATCGGGGACTGGAAATGGAGCCGTCTGCCCTGCCTGGTTCGAACTGGAAAAAGCGAGATGGTCGGGCCGTGGCCACTCGACCGGCGGCCTTTTGCGATCAACATTCTCGGCATGAATGCCATGCGCCACATGTGCTCGTATCTCACGTTGGACTATCCGCGCGGGCGCGTCGTTTTCGGACTCAAGGAAGATTTCACTCCGCGCACCGGCCCCATGGTCTGGAGCGTGCCGCTTGATTTTCGCGACGGACTTCCTTATGTGAAAATCAGCGATGGCCAGGCGGAGTGGTGGGCCTTGGTGGACACGGGTGCATCAACGATGGCGGAAATGAACAGTGACATGGCTGCGCGGCTCGGCTTTCAGAAAAATGCGTCGCTCTCAAACACAGCGAGAATTGGCGTCGGCGCGCCCGGCAAGAATGATAATCAAAGGCTCCACCAGGTTCGTGTGCGCGAACTGCTGAAGCTCGGCCCGCGTCTGTTGAATGTGGACATGCTCATCGTCCCGGATCGTCCAAAAATCGGAGCCATCCTGCGCCCGTTTCGGGTGACGCTGGATTTCAAACGCTCGCTGCTCTGGCTGGAGGATCCGCGCTAAATTTCAACACGGTGAAAACGGATGCCATCACCCAATTTGAAGACGTGTTAAACGGAACTGCGCCGGTTCTGGTTCTGGCACCCATGCAGGAAGTCACGGACCTCCCGTTCTGGCGCTTGATGACCAGCTATGGCGGCGCGGATGTTTATTACACCGAGTATTTTCGTGTTCATGCCGACTCCAAGCTTGACCGCGATATACTAAAATCCATCACGCATAATCCCACCGGGCGACCGGTGGTGGCGCAGATGATCGGGAACGACATTCCGTCGCTGGTGCGCACGGCGCGCGAATTGCAGCAGCATCCGGTGGCAGCGGTTGATCTCAATCTGGGGTGTCCGGCACCGATTGTGTATCGCAAATGCGCCGGTGGGGGATTGCTCCGTGAACCGCAACGAATTGATGCCATCCTCGGTGCGCTGCGTGATGCAGTGCAGGTGAAGTTCACAGTGAAGACGCGCATTGGGTTCGATGACCCGGCGGTGTTTGATGTGCTGCTGCCCATCTTTGCCAGGCATTCGCTCGATCTGCTGACCGTGCATGGACGGACCGTGGCTGAAATGTATCGCAGCGCGGTGCATTATGATTTCATCGCGCGCGCAGTGGAGGCGATGCCCTGTCCCGTGCTTGCCAACGGCAACGTGTCCTCCGCCCGGAAAGCGGAGGAAGTTCTCGCCATCACCGGCGCGCGCGGCCTGATGATTGGCCGGGGTGCGATCCGCAATCCGTGGCTCTTTTCGCAAATCCGTCAGCACCTCCTGGGCGAGCCAGTCTTTCAACCCTGCGGTCACGATGTTCTGTCCTATGTGGAGGCGCTTTACGAGGCCGTCTGTCATCCTGATGCACCGGAGCTGATTCAAGTGCAGAAAATGAAGCGCTACCTGAACTTCATCGGATTGGGTGTGGAGCCGTCAGGAAGATTTCTTCATGACATCCGCCGCGTGACCACGAGGGCGGAGTTCTTCCGGGTCTGCCGGGCTTTTCTGGATCATCACGACCTCATGCCGCTGGAGCCTTTTCCCGTAGAGCTGAAGGAAAAGGATGTGATGGCCGGAAGCAATTTGTGAGGGCAGGCAACAACATTTCAATTACCAAGCTACAAAGATGCGCCCATAATCACGATTCAATCCAACCAACCCTGATCTAATCATGAGCAGCACAACGTCCTCCCCGCACAGCAAAAAACTTTTTGTCATGATGATCATCGAGTTCTTCATCTGGGGCGCGTGGCTGCCGCTGATCTGGGGATACATGGGCGCCGACGGCTTGAAGTTTACATCAGTGCAGATCACCTGGGTGGGCAGCGCTTTCGCCATCGCTTCGGTGATCGGCATCTTTTTCAGCAACCAGTTTGCAGACCGGAATTTCGCCGCAGAAAAATTCATGGCCGCCAGTCACCTGATCGGAGGGTTGTCGATTCTCGGAATGTATTTTGTGAAGGACTTCGCCTCATTCTTCGCGCTGATGCTGGTGCATTCACTGGTTTATGTGCCGACGATTTCGGTCTCGAATTCCATAGCATTCACGCATCTGAAAAACGCACAGAAAGAATTTGGTCTGGTGCGCATGGGAGGAACCATTGGCTGGATTCTGGCCGCATGGCCGCTCTACTTTGTGTTGCAGGGCAAGACGGGCGCGGAAGCGGTGGCGGCCAGCCGGAACATCTTTCTCGTATCGGGCGCAGCATCACTGGTGCTGGCCGGGTTCAGCTTGTCACTACCCCATACACCGCCCAAACCTGCTGGTGTCGGCGATGGACGTTTTGCCTGGTTGCGAGCCGCGAAATTTTTGAGCAAACCCTTCCTGCTGGTGCTTTTTATTGTGACCTTCATCGACGCCACGATTCACAATGGCTACTTCCTTATGGCCGGAGGTTTTCTCGGCAGCAAAGTAGTCGGCATCAAGCCGGAATGGATCATGCCGGTGATGAGCATCGGACAAATCGCCGAGATTCTCACGATGGCATTTCTTGGCATGGTTCTGGCCAAGCTTGGCTGGAAGACCACCATGATCCTCGGCATTCTGGGTCACGCTGCTCGCTTCGGAGTGTTTGCGTCCATGCCCAACAGTCAGACCACTATCATTGTCGTTCAAGTTCTGCATGGCATCTGCTACGCGTTCTTCTTCGCCACCCTTTATATCTTTATCGACGCTGCATTTCCGAAAGATGTCCGGGCAAGTGCCCAAGGGCTGTTCAATCTCCTTGTGCTCGGCCTCGGCGACCTCGCGGCCAAATGGTTCTTCATCCCGCTGCAAGGCAAGCTCACTGCCGCCGACGGGAGCGTGGATTACAAAACACTCTTTCTCTGGCCGACCGGGATCGCGTTGGGAGCCGCCGTTATTTTGCTGGCCGCCTTTTGGCCACCTCGGCAATTGGAGGCACCAGCTGATGCCGTGCATTGAAATGCACAGCATTTATCAGAGTGAATGATTGAAGCCACAGCTCAATCAAACCGGATACTCCTGTCGATGAATACACGGTGCCATAGCTCCAGCACGACGAGGCTGACGACCTGCTTGCAATAGACGAACTCGCGGGTGGCGCGCATGTTTTCCAGCAGGCGATTGACCATCTTGGGATCGAAGTAGCCGCGCTTCTTGACGGCGTCTTCGTTGAGAGTGTCGGCCACGAGGTTTTTGAACTGCGGCTTGTCGAGGAAGTATTCGACCGGGAGATAGAAGGGGATTTTCTTGCGCCGAGCGATGTGCGGCGGGAAGACCTTGTCGGCGAGCTGACGCTCGATGAACTTGTCCGTCCTGCCGTTGATCTTGAGATGCGCTGGCATGGTGAAGGCCAGTTCAATCAGACGGTGATCGAGGAAGGGCAGGCGATACTCCAGCGAGTGCGCCATGGTGTTCTTGTCCTGCCGGATCAAGGCCCAATCTTGCAGCCATTCATCGTATTGCAGCTTGAGCAGGCGGTCGAGGAAGGGGCCGTTCTTGTCCTTCTCCTTCTCGTTGGCCATCCATGATTCTGTCGCGAGGCTCTTGAAGTTCTCGCTATAAGTGTCGCGTCGCTCGTCCTGACTCCAGAGGGTGCGCAGGGCGTTGAAGTTGTGATTGAGATCCCGCTTGGTGTAATTCCGCAGGAAATCGACAATGCGCTTCTTGCCCTGACTGCCGAGATCGGCGGGGAAGACGAAAGCCTTGTTCAGGATGGCGTGCGGGATCACCTGGAATGCGAGCGCGCCGAGGCCGGTGATGCCGGGGAATTTGCGCCGCATTTTTTCCACCTTGGTGATCACGCCCTGGAACGAGTAGCCCGCGAAGGCCTCGTCTGCGCCTTCACCACCGAGCACGACCTTGAGGTCTTTGCTGGCACCTTGCGCCAGTTTGTAAAACGCGATGAGCAGGGCATCGCCGACGGGGCGATCCATGTGCCAGATGATTTTCGGCAGCAGATCAAAGTCCTCCGGCTGGCAGATGATTTCGTGATGCTTGGTGCCGAGGAAAGCGGCCGTCTCCCGCGCGGCGGGCGTCTCATCCACGGGCGAGTTGAAGCCCACGGAGTAAGTGTTGATGTTGGACGAGAACTTGGTCATCGCCGCCACCGTGAGCGAGGAATCTACACCCGCGCTGAGATAAGCACCCACGGGCACATCGCTTCTCATGCACAGCTTCACGCAGTCATACCAGAGCGATTCCAGTTCTTCAAAATATTCGCCGTCGCTCTTGTAAGTCGCGGTGCGGGCATCGAGCAAGGGCACTTCCCAGTAGCGATGAATGCTCAGGGAGTTGTCGCTCAGTTTGTAGCGCAGGAAGTGGCTGGTGGGCAGCGTGTAGATGTTTTTAAACATCGTCTGCGGCTCGGGCACGTTGCGCAGCGTCAGGTAGGGATCAATGGCCGCGATGTTCGGTTCTGCGGTGACGTGCTGGCTTTGCAGGATTGATTTCACCTCGCTGCCAAAGAGGAACTTCCCGTTTCGATGGTGATAATAGAGCGGCTTCTGTCCACAACGGTCACGCGCAATGTAGAACTCACGTTTCCGCGAATCGTAAAGGCAGAACGCGAACATGCCGTTCATGCGCTGGAGCAGGCCTTCGATGCCCCATTGCTCAAAACCATGCACGATGCATTCGGTGTCGCTGTGCGTGGTGAAAACATGGCCCGCCTTTTCCAGTTCCTCGCGCAGCTCCACGTAGTTATAGGTCTCGCCGTTGTAGCAGATCGCCAGCGAGCGATCTTCATTGAACACCGGCTGCCAGCCGCCTTCGAGGTCGATGATGGAAAGCCGCCTCATCCCCATGCTGAAGGCCGCGCCGTCGGGCGCGAGATACGCGCCCTCGCCGTCTGGTCCGCGATGGTAAATCACGCGCCCCATCCGGTCGAGAAGACCGTCTTCCTTAAAACCTGCAAATCCGTAAATGCCGCACATGGGAAAATGAAAGGCAGAAGGATGAAGGATGAAGGATGAAAATCAACCGCAACTGTTTGCTGTCTTTTGCGTTTTTCGACAAACGGGAACGCCACATCATTTTCGAGTGGATCAAAACGCTCTCTAATGTCATCATGCAGCAAATTGGGCAAGGACGATCTCCAAGTCTCTGCGCCGCTTGGTGTAAAGCCGTGAAAACCTGGCTCCGCTGTAAGAGCCTGATCAGCCTAACCACAACCCAAAAGTGTCCCCCGTTTGCAACTCAAGTCGGTATCATTAATAGCTTGGACGCACAATGCATCAAAATCTAAAGGGATATCAATTGACTTGTGGTTCTATTGTGGAGATTTATTTTTAAGTTTTATCCTTCAATGCTTATGGAATACAGCGCCCCATCTGTCGCAATAACATTCGATGATGGGCCCGACAATACTCACACCCCGCATTTGCTAGGCCTACTTCGCTCGCAAGGCATTTGTTGCACGTTCTTTGTCGTCGGTAATCGCGTGACCCGAAATCCCGCGCTCTTACGGCAGATGCTGGCAGACGGGCATGAAATTGGAAATCATTCTTGGTCACATCAAAGACTAGATGTGCTAAAGACTGAGGATTTCTTGTTAGAAGTTCAAAGATGTCATGATGCTATTCAAAACGCCACAGGTGTTGCAACGCGTCTTTTTAGACCGACTTATGGCTGCCTCCTTACATCACAAAAGTCGTTGATTATTGATCATTTCAATTACCGCATTGTGAGATGGAATGTTGATCCCAATGATTGGAAGCGACCAGGAATTGATTCAATTGTCAGTCATACCGCAACCAGCGCAACAAACGGCTCAATCATTCTCTTGCATGACATTCATGCGTCAACAGTTGCTGCAATCCCCCCACTTTTGTCTAAACTCTCCGAAATGGGATTTAAGTTCAGCACTATTTCTCAACTAAGCAAAAACGAGCCTCACAAATCATGAGCTGGATATCTCCCAATCGGCAACTTCCATCTTTTCGTAGATGGCTTTTACAGGTTCATAGCGATCTCTTTGTTGTTTCTAACAAGGTGCTCTGGTTTCCTGGAAACACAAAATTATCCACATTTGAAAAGGCAGTTCTCGTTTTAGAAGATCGTCGATTTTTTAGACATAGTGGAGTGGATTTGAGATGCCACGGATATTTGGACCAAAAGAGATTTAGTTAGCGAGGGCGAGATCGGCCTCGAAGTGGTTGGGGGTTTTGTAGTTGAGGGAGGAGTGG
>JAYVOH010000176.1:0-11981 GCA_043758025.1 Verrucomicrobiota bacterium | reverse complement strand
CCGCATGTCACAGGCTTCGAGTTTGGTCCCAATTGATCCAGCGCTGCTGGCGCTGATCCACGGCAGCTTTGGCGGCGACGGGACGCTGATGCCTTTTGCCAAGGAGATCATGCTCATCGAATGCCAGATCGCCGGCACCAGTCATCGCGACATCACGGAAGTGGAGCCGACATTGGTGCCGGGTGACCTGCTCGTGCTCAAGCGCGAGCAGCAAAATCCCCATGATTCCCTGGCCATCATGATTTTCAACGAGGGCGGCCATCACCTCGGCTACATTCCGCGCGCGAAGAACGAGGCGCTCGCGCGTCTGATGGACGCCGGGAAACTCCTGTTCGGACGGCTGGAATCTAAAGTGATGCAGGGGTCGTGGCTGAAGGCCCAGATGCGGGTGTTCATGCGGGATTTTTAGAAACCAACAGCGGAAAAATCTTGCGCTACGAGACCAAGTTGGAGCGCGTCCTCAATTTGATGCTTCTGCACTGTTGATGTCATGGCGATTGGCCTGATTGAGGTCAAACATGACTAAAATAGCCAGAATGCCGCCGGGACGTTGACTCGGAAAAAGAATCAATTTTGGCAATTTCCATGATTGCCAAAGTTCTAATCCCCTGATAATTAAAAGAGGTTAAATTTATCCTGTTACGCTTCCCGCCTCATATATGGATTCAATCGTCATGCCATGACCGCAGCTTCAGCCAGCCTTTTCACCTACGGCGATCCCCGCTCGGATCGCATGGGGGACGGACTGCGCCGATGGCTGAGCAAGGTTCTTTTTCTCCACCTCGACACATGGCCGTGGGCGGCTGCGGGCACGCCCATGCAAACCCTTGCCTCGCGCACTATGCACAACCGCCCGCCCCAACTACCGCCGGATCGTGAACATGGTGATGGCGAAAAAAAATCCCCCTTGAACCGATTCGAGCACGAGCCGGTTTTGCTGCATGAAGCGTTAAGTTATCTCCAGCCTGCTCCTGGCAAACTATTCATGGATGCCACGCTGGGCGGTGGCGGTCACAGCGCTGGGCTGTTGCGTGCGGGAGCGCAAGTGCTGGGCTTCGACCAGGATGAGATGGCGATTGCCAGCGCAACCGAGAGGCTTCACGCGTATGAAGATTGTTTTGTCGCGCTGCCGATGAATTTCCGCCGCTTCGCTGAGGTGCTGGATGAAACCGGAGTCGGTGTCGTGGATGGTATTCTGGCGGATCTCGGAGTTTCCTCGCATCAAATCGACACGGCGGAACGCGGATTTTCTTTTCAACAGGACGGCCCGCTCGATATGCGGATGAATTCTCATGCCGAATGCACGGCGGCCAGCATCGTCAATGAATGGAGCGCGGAAGATTTGCGCCGTATCTTCCAAGAATATGGCGAGGAACCTCTCGCGCGCCGCGCCGCCACGGCGATCGTTCGACGCCGGGCGCAGCGACCTTTTCTGCGCACGCTTGATCTGGCGGATACGCTGGCCTCGGTGATGCCGCGTCACGGAAAGACCCATCCAGCGACCAAAGTTTTTCAAGCGTTGCGCATCGAAGTAAATGATGAACTCGGCGCCTTGCGCGATCTGCTGGAACATGCGCCCCGTCTTCTGAAACCGGGCGGACGCATCGTCATCATCTCCTTCCATTCGTTGGAAGACCGAATGGTGAAACAGGCGTTTCAAAAGCGCGCCGCCGAATGGATTGACCGTCCCGAATGGCCCGAGGCCCGGCCCAACCCTGACCTCTCACTCCGCATTCTGACGAAAAAACCCGTCTCCGCCACACCCGAAGAAACCTCGCGCAATCCCCGCTCCCGCAGCGCCCGCTTGCGCTCCGCAGAAAGGCTTTTCTCATGAAGAAGCGTTCATCGAGTCTGCATTCTGGACAACGTCGCAGCCGGAAGGTCTGGATTTATTTGTTCCTCGGATTCATCGGCATCGCTTCCGGTTGGATCCTGCTGGTGCACACGCTGGCGAAAAATCGCATCTACGAATCGGGTCGCCGTCAACGCGAAGCCGAGCGCGAGATTGCACAGCTTCATCAGGACATTCATGCGATCAATTTGAAAATTGAGGAGGCGCTTTCGCGAAAAAATCTCATGCAAAGCCTGGCCACGCACCGCACCCGGCTCCGCCCGATTCAGCCGGGCACCCCGATTCTCATCCGCACTACGCTTCCATCGAATCCATGACCCAGACCGCCAGTCCAACCGCCCGTTTCATGCCGCGCCGCATCGCCTTTGCCGGTGCGGTTTTGCTGCTGGGATTCGGCACGGTCTGGGCCAGGTTGTATTACTTGCAGTGCATCCGGCATGATGAAATTTGCCAGCGTGTGGAAGAGATGCACCGCCAGCAGCGGCCCATTCTTGCGCATCGCGGCTCCATCTGGGATCGCAATGGTGAACTGCTGGCCCAGGACCGCACCACGCACGATCTTTATGCAGACACTCTGCAGATGCGCGATGTCCCGATGGTGCGTGTCAGACTGGGGCATATCGAAAAAACTTCCGCCCTGGATCTCTCGCGCAAAAACACACCCGAAGAAATCCTGGCGCGTTACCGCCATCATGTGGCCGGTGTGATTGCCGAGACCTTGAGCCGCGACAATGAAAGCACGGCAGCCAAAGCCGAGGAACTGGAAAGACAGCTCGCCGATGAAAAGCGTGTGGAGTTCGTCCTTGTCAAAGGCTTGCAAGACGAGGAGGCCGCATCACTCCGCCGGGTCATCGAGGAACAGAATATTATTGGTGTCAACATCCACTCCGGCACGCGCCGGTTCTACCCCGCCGCCGAGCGTCTGACACATGTGCTGGGATATGTGAACATGCATAACGAGGGACAGGAGGGCATCGAGTCCACCTTGAACTCGAAGCTCCAGGGCGTGGACGGTTATCAATGGATCGAGCGTGACCGCAAGGGCCGTGAGATCACCACCTTCCGCGGTGAGACCGTGGAGCCGCAACATGGGCAGGAAATCACGCTCACCATCGACATGCAACTCCAGGAAATTATGGAGGAAACGCTGGAGGAAGCCTTCGAGTTTTATCACCCGCGCAAAATCGTCGCCGTGCTGGTGGAACCCGGAACCGGCGCTATTCGCGCCATGGCCAGCCGTCCGCATTATGAAAGATCGGACATGGGAGGCACGCTGAACAATCTTGCCATCGGCACACATTATGAGCCGGGCTCCGTGTTTAAAATTGTCGCCTACTCCGGCGTCTTCGATCGTGGACTGGTCGGTCTCGACACGACGATCAATGTCAGCAGCGATCAGAAAATATTCGCCGGACTCAATATCCACGATCACCTGAACACTTCGGTCACGGTCGCGCAAGCCTTCGCCAAATCGAGCAACCGTGGTGCCTATCTCATGGCTCACCGTCTGGGGGACAATAAATTTCTCGACTACGTCAAGAACTTCGGTTTCGGCCAGAAGACAGGTGTGCCGCTGACGGGCGAGGTCGGCGGCATCGTCATGCCGCGCAAAACATGGGACAATCTCACCTACTCCCGCATGGCGATCGGTCATGCCGTTACCGTCACACCATTACAGATGGCCATGGCGGTGTCCGCCATCGCCAATGGCGGGACCTTGATGAAGCCGCAGCTCGTTGAAGAAATTCGCGACGACAAGGGCCGGGTGCTGGAGCAGCTCAAGCCAAATCCAGTGCGCCGCGTTTGCAGCGTCAGGGCGGCATCCTTGACTCGCACGGTCATGGAAGGCGTGGTCAGCGAAAAGGGCACCGGGTTCAAGGCCGCCATCCCGGGAATCAGGGTGGCAGGCAAGACCGGCACGGCGCAGCTTTACAAGAAAAACGGCAAGGGAATTGATGAGGGCCACTATTGCGTTTCGTTCGCCGGATTCGCACCCGCAGAGAATCCGGAGTTCGCCGCGATCATCGTGCTGGACGATCCCCACGCGCCACAGGAAGAACTTCTGGGTGGCATCCTGGCCGCGCCGATTTTTTCCAAGTTGATGCAGCAGAGCCTTCAGCAGATGGCCGTGGCCAGAAGCAACGCCTCCAAGCCCACCCTGGCCAAAGAAGGAGGCGAACCATGAATCTGCGCGATCTGACAGCGGCACTTGATCGCCCCATGGTTTCCGGTGAACTGGACACGGAAATAACGGGGCTGGTCTATGATTCCCGCAAGGTCAAACCGGGATTGCTTTTTGCAGCCTTGCGCGGCGTGAAGACTGACGGTCTGGACTTCATCAGTCAGGCGCTGATTTCCGGGGCTTCCGCCATCCTCGCGGAAACCGCGCCGCCTTCCTTAAGTGTGACCCCATGGATTCATGTGCCTGATGCACGTGCCGCGCTGGCCAGACTTGCCGCGCGTTTTTTCCATGACCCCTCCCTTCAGATGCTGGTGGGCGCAGTAACCGGAACCAATGGCAAAACCACCACCGCCTGTCTGCTGCATCATTTGCTCAATGCGGCACATGTCCGCTGCGGACTCGTCGGCACGCTCCATTATGATCTGGGTGGCGAAGTGCGTGAAGCTACGCACACCACTCCGGAGTCGCTGGAATTGCAGGGGCTGCTGGCAGACATGCTTGCCAATGGCTGCCGGGCCGTCGCGATGGAAGCGTCCTCCCATGCCCTGCATCAGCACCGGATGGATGGAGTGAAGCTCAATGTCGCAATCTTCACCAACCTGACCCAGGATCATCTCGATTACCACGGCACCATGGATGAATACTTCGCACAGAAAGCGAAGCTCTTCGAGGCCGCCGCCGCCCAGCCGGACGCGAAGCTGGTCATCAATGCCGATGACAAATGGGGGCGTCGCCTGATCCAGCAATACGAAAATCATCCCGGTCTGCGACGTTACGGCCTTACCATGGGGTCAGATTATCGAGCCTCTGATGCCCGGTGTGAGACCACTGGCTCGACCTACGAACTCGAACACAAGGGGCGTTCATTCCTTGTGCGCCTGCCCCTGATCGGAATGTTCAATGTTTACAATTCCCTGGCCGCCCTTGCCGCCGCGCATGCCATGGGATGCAATTTCCGTGAAAGCGTGACCAACATGAACAAGGCGCCACAAGTTCCAGGACGCATGGAACGCATCTCCGAGCGTGAACGCTTCCAGGTATTCGTTGATTACGCGCACACGCCTGACGGACTGATCAACGCGCTCAGCGCTGCCCGTGCGCTGCGCCCCTCACGCATCATCACCGTGTTCGGCTGCGGCGGCAACCGCGACCGCACCAAGCGTCCGCACATGGCCCGGGCTGTTGAGGAAGGCAGCGACATCAGCATCCTCACATCCGACAATCCGCGCACAGAAGACCCAAGACAAATCATGGAGGATGCCCGCAAAGGTTTTTCCAAATCCTCCCACACGCTTATCGAAGACCGCCGCCAGGCCATCCTCGCCGCCATCAAGAATGCCGACGATGGCGATCTGATTCTCATCGCGGGCAAAGGCCATGAAACCTATCAGGAAATTCAGGGTGTGAAACATCCTTTCGATGACCGCAAGGTCGCACGCGGCTATCTCAACCAACGGCGGGAGGAATGGAGATGAAACCGGTTACACTCCAGACTGCCGCTGAATTTTGCGAAGGCAAACTTCTTGCCGGCGACGGCTCGCAGATCGTGAGCCACATCAACACGGACTCGCGCAACATCCTGCCCGGTGATGTCTTTGTCGCCCTTGCTGGAGACAAATTCGACGCTCATGATTTCATCAGGCAAGTGGCGAAGGCAGGCTCTGCTGCGGTGATCGTAAGTCGTGCGCCAGAGAATGCAGCATCGCTCGGTTGCGCCGTGATTCTGGTGAAGGACACACTGCTGGCCCTCCAAAACCTCGCGCGTCATCAGCGCCGCCTGATAAACCCGCTGGTCATCGGCATCACCGGCAGCAATGGTAAAACATCTACCAAAGACTTCACCGCGGCGGCCATGTCCGGCCAGTATCGGGTCTGCGCCACGGCGGGAAATTTGAATAATCACATCGGTCTGCCGCTGACCATTCTCGGCATGAACGATGAACAAAATTGCGCGGTGCTCGAGATGGGCATGAATCACGCGGGTGAAATTGCCGCTCTGGCCGCCATCGCCGAGCCGAACGCCGCCATCATCACGAACATCGGCGTGGCCCATATCGAAAATCTCGGTTCACGCGAAGCCATAGCGCGTGAAAAAGGCGCACTGGCCGAGGCTGTTCCCGCTGATGGAGTCGTGGTGTTGCATGCCAATGATGAATTCACTCCCGCCATTCAGTCGCGTTGCCGTGCCAAAGTGCTCACCGCCGGAGTGAATCGCGGAGACGTGAAGGCAACCATTCTGGAGAGCGCCGCGCAAGGCTCGCACTTCAATCTCGACTTCGCGGGAAGTTCCCGCATCGATGCCTTCCTGCCATTCCCTGGCGAACACATGGTCGCCAACGCCGCCCTTGCCGCCGCGTGCGCCTGGCACCACGGAGTTTCACCGGAAGCCATCGCCAGCAATTTGGCGCGCGCGCATCTGACCAAAGGACGGGTGCAGGTGAAAACGGTTCGCGGCATTATTTTCCTCGACGACTCATATAACGCGAATCCCGATTCCATGAAGGCTGGCATCAGCACCCTTGCCGGGATGAAAACCCGGGGACGCAGAATTGCAGTTCTCGGGTGCATGGGAGAACTCGGCACCCATGCGGCGCAGGGTCATCGCGAAGTGGGCACATTCGCCGCCAGGACCGGCCTCGATGCGGTTTTCACCGTCGGCGAGGAAGCCGCGCAGATCACTGACGCCGCGTCCGCCGAACGCCCGGACATGACATTGAAGAATTTCACCGACCGCGCGCAATGTGCGGCAACGCTCCGCAACTGGCTGCGCGACGGTGACGCCGTTTTGCTCAAAGGCAGCCGTTCGGCTGGCATGGAGCAGGTGCTCGAATATCTCGAATCCGCATGATTTACTGGCTTACAGAACAAAGGCACGGGCTTGGGGTGGACAGCTTTTTGCTGAAGCTGCTCAACCTGATGCATTATCACACCTTCCGTGCGGGAGCGGCATGCCTTACGGCCTTCATCTTTTCGCTGGTGTTTGGCGGCAGTGTCATTCGCAAGCTCATCTCCCTGAAGATTGGCCAGCCCATCCGCACCCAGGAGGAAGTTCACCGGCTCTTCGAACTGCACGGCAGAAAGGCCGGGACACCCACGATGGGTGGCGTGCTGATCCTCGGCACGTTCCTGGTGGCCGTGCTTTTGTGGGCCGACTGGGGCAACACCCTGGTCTGGATTTGTCTGGTCACAACTCTATTGCTGGGTGCCCTTGGCTTCTGGGATGACTACGAAAAAGTCGCGCGCAAAAACTCGAAAGGAGTCAGCGCCCGCCTCAAGCTCGCGTGGCAGTTTACCGTTGCCATCGCCGTTTCCGTCTTCCTCGCCTACGCCCTTCCCAGCGGGTCACTCGTGAATGCGAACCGGGTGCTGCATACTGAAACGGAAGATATCGGTAAACCCAACACGACCACGGAAACCACCGTCGTGAGCGAGACAAAAAGACCTGTCAGCTATCGCGCCCTCATTGTTCCATCGTTCAAGGAACCGCTGGTCGATGACATGGGCTGGATGACCGTCGTTTTATTCTCCCTCATCATCGTCGGCGCGTCGAATGCAGTGAACCTGACTGATGGGCTTGACGGCCTCGCCTCAGGCTGCTCCATCAGCACGGGGCTGGCCTACACAATCTTCGCTTATCTCGCGAGCAACATCAATTACGCCCGCTTCCTCTTCATCCCCTATTTCCCGGAGGCGGATGAACTCACCATTGTCGCCATGGCCATGGTCGGAGCGTGCTTCGGCTTCCTCTGGTTCAACTGCCAGCCCGCGCGCATGTTCATGGGCGACACCGGATCTCTCGCGCTGGGCGGCTGCATCGCCACGCTGGCCATCGGTTGCAAACAGGAACTGACCCTGCTGCTCGTCGGCGGCGTGTTTGTCATGGAAGCGCTCTCCGTCATCATCCAGGTGGGCAGCTTTAAAATGCGCGGCAAACGCATCTTCCGCATGTCGCCCATTCACCACCATTTCGAACTCGGAGGCTGGCAGGAAAGCCAGGTCGTCGTCCGCTTCTGGATGCTCTCGCTCATCTTCGCCATGGTCGGACTCGCCACATTGAAAATTCGCTGAACATGAATCCAACCAATCAAACCATCGCCATTCTCGGAGCCGGTCGCAGCGGACTGGCAGCCGCGCGTCTGGCCCGCGCCAGTGGTGCGAGGCCGGTGGTGTTTGACACCGGTTCACCGGCTAAACTCGTGAACGATCTGGCAAAACTTCACGCGGAAAATTTCTCCACCGTGACCGGGATTGATGGCGCCAGGCAGTCCGCAACATTGGAAAAATTTGATCTGGTGGTGACCAGTCCGGGCATCGACGCCTCGTGGGAACTGCCGCGGCTTTTCACAACACGCGGCATCCCGCTCATTGGCGAGATTGAGTTTGCCTGGCGGCATTTGCAGGACACGCCCATCGTCGCCATCACCGGCACCAACGGTAAAACCACCACGGCAGAACTGATCGAACGCATGTTCGAGGCTTGCGGACGCCGCACCATCGCCTGCGGCAATTACGGGCACCCGCTTTGCGAGGTTGCCGTTAGCGGTGTCCGTTATGATGTCCTCACTGTTGAGATCAGCTCCTTCCAGTTGGAAACCATCACTTCCTTCCGTCCGCGTGTCGGCATCTGGCTGAATTTTGCGCCGGATCATCTGGACCGCTATCCCAACATGGATTCGTATTTCAATGCCAAGCGCCGAATCTTTGATTACATGACGCGGGATGATGTCGCGATCATCCGTGCGGGCGAGCCACTAAATCATCTCAAGCCTGAAACCATAACCTTCTCCACCACGCCCGATGTCGGCGCTGACTACACCTTGAGTGGAGATGCCATTCTCTTCCACGGAGACAGTATCGTCAGCGTTGCGGATCTCCCCTTGCATGAGCCGCATAATATCGAGAACGAAATGGCCGCCCTGGCCGCAGGCCGCGCGCTCGGACTGGGCTTCCCGGAAATGACCCGCGCGCTTCGCGGCTATGAACCCGCGCGGCATCGATGTGAAATCGTGCGGGAGCATCAGGGGCATCTTTACATCAACGACTCCAAAGCCACGAACCTCCACGCGGTGGAAAGTTGCCTGCATTCCCAGAAAATGCCGGTGGTGCTCATTGCCGGGGGCAAGGAAAAAGGCATCGACTACACCCCCTTCCGTCCGCTGCTGAAGGAGAAGGCCACCGCGCTCGTCGCCATTGGAGAGATTGCCGGGAAGCTCTGTGATTTGTTCGCCCATGACGTGCCCTGCCACCGCGCTTCGAGCGTGGCCGAGGCCGTGAACCTCGCCACGTCCCTCGCGCGCCCGGGACAGGCCATCATCTTTTCACCCGGCACCTCATCATTCGACATGTTCACCGGCTATGCGGAACGCGGAAACGCCTTCCGTGACGCCGTCCTCTCACTCAACTGATCCCGACAACACCAACACCATGAAAACACAAACAACATCATCCAAGTCCGAGTTCAAAAACGGTCTCGCCAGCAGGCTTAACATGGCCTCCTGGCGGAAACATCATGTGGCCACCATGACCGCAGACGAAGTCGAATGGCCTCAACGCGAACCCAGCGGCAACCTGGGCCGCATCTTCGTCCTGTTGCTCCTGCTGCACGTCTTCATCATCGGAGCCGTCGTCATCTACAACATCATGACTCCGAAAAACCCGGGCGTCGCCAAGACCGACACCGCTCCCGCAGCCATTGATAAAGCCAAGTCCTCCAACGGAACCAAGATCGCAGCCGTCCCCAGATCCACCACTCCGCCCGCTGCGGCAGTGCCTCCCGCTGGCAACAAGGAAATCAAGCTGGCTGAAATCGGAAATTATGAAGTGCGCTCCGGTGACAACGTCCCCGGCATTGTCGCCAAACTCGGCATCTCCGCTGAAGATCTTATCAAGCAAAACAACCTTGATTCCACGGAACTCTATCCCGGCAGAAAACTCCAATACACGAAGAAGTCCGCTCCGACGCCGGTCGCGCTGGCCCCCAACCAGGCTGTCACTTTCATGGCCCCGGTCAGCCCTGCTAAGGCGAATGGCTTGAAGTCCGGCAACTCGACGACCCTGACAACCAATCCGACCAAGAGCAATGACAACAACATCGCCAGTGGTGATTCATTGCCGAAGGCCATCTTGATCAAGGCACCTTCAGTGAATGCCGCTGACACACCGCCTTTGCCCGCCATCAAAACCAAAGATGACACCGGAACATCCGCCAAGCCCAAAACAGACAACGGCAAGACTCCAAAAACGGCGGCCAGCAAAGCGGCCAAGGACAGCGCGGGCAAACGCTCATATGTCATAACCTCCAAGGACACGCTCTACTCCGTCGCCAAAAAATTCGGCGTCAAAGTTTCTGCGCTGCAAAAAGCCAATGACATCAAGGACCCGACCACGCTCAAGAACGGAACCCGCCTGATCATCCCCGCCAAAAGCTGATTGACTCATGAAGACCCGCTGGAATGCCATTCTGGTGGCCACCGCTGTGGTGGCGCTCTCGGTTGTCGGGCTGGTCATGCTGGCCAGCACCAGTTACTTCTCCGATGAAGTCGGAGGAGCAACTTACTATACCCTCCGGCAGCATGGCATCTGGCTTGGCATCTCCATCGCCATCGGCGCGATTACGTCCTTGATCGACTACCGGTGGTTCTATCGCCTGCGGTGGTTTATCTTTGGCGTCACCGTGGTGATCCTCGCGCTCTGCTACATGCCTATGTTCCGGGAGCAGGTCAACGGGGCCTCACGCTGGGTAACCTTCAAGCGCGTTGGCCTCAGCTTCCTGCATCTCCAGCCCTCTGAATTCGCCAAGCTCTCTTGTGCCATCGTTCTCGCCGCGTGGTTCGCACGACAGGAGCCGCTGACACGCGAATTCCGTGCGGGCTTCCTTTATCCAGGCATGATCCTCATGGTTATCGTCGGTCTGATCGCGTGTGAGATTGACCTCGGATCTGCCGCGCTGGTGGCGTCGGTCGGCATGGGCATCATGTTTGTCGCAGGCACGAGGCTGGTGTTCCTCGGGCCTGTGCTGGTGAGCGGCCTCGTCGGGCTTGGGGTTGTGGTCAAAATGATGCCCAATCGCGTGGAGCGCATCATGGCCTTCATGAACTTGGAGAAATACAAAGACGGTCTCGGTCTCCAGCAATGGCGCGCCATGCTCGCCTTCGGTTCCGGCGGCCCGCACGGAGTCGGTCTCGGCAACGGTCGCCAGAAAATGCTCTACCTGCCTGAAGCCCATACTGACTTCATCTTCCCGATGGTGGGCGAGGAACTCGGACTGATCGGCACTACCCTCATCGTCGCGCTCTTTGCCGCGCTGGTCATCGGCGGACTCGTCATCGCCCATCGCGCCGAGGACCGCTTTGGCAAGCTGCTCGCCTTCGGAATCGTCGTCATGCTCGGATTGGAAGCCTTGCTGAACATGGGAGTAACCACCTCCCTCCTGCCCAACAAAGGCCTGCCCCTGCCCTTCATCAGCTACGGCGGTTCCAGCCTCCTCGCCGCCATGATCGGCATCGGCATTCTCCTCAACATCCATCATCAGTCCCCCACCCTCATCAAGAACGACTGGTCCCTCCGCCGTCGTCGCGATCCGCTGCCTGCGGTTTGAAGACGCCATACCGTGCATCGCGCAATAGAGTTGCAAGGAACGACGGCACTCATGCCGTCGAGTCTGCGCTGCCGTGTTACCAAAGAAGCTCGAAAATTAGTCGGAATATGGACCAAGATTGTTCTCGACTTGATGCCAGCGGATCTATATTCCGTCTGTCGCAAACACTTGTTTGCCGTGTTCATCGAGAATAATTAAATCCTCAGCAAGTGACCAATCTTCAGAGTAAATCCAATCTTTCGCTGACTCAAGATCAGCGAAGTTGTGATCCTCGTCGCCATTCATTCCCGATACTTTGAGTGTGACCATGATGAACCTTAGGTTGTTGGAGCTTTTTCGACTAGCATTAA
>JAYVOH010000175.1:0-12074 GCA_043758025.1 Verrucomicrobiota bacterium | reverse complement strand
GCTGAGGATCAAAAAGCACGGCCCAACACCAAACCATAACCCAATCACCCGAAACACAAACTTTCGGACACGCCCTTGAAAAGCCGTCCCACACGCTGGCTCTTCACGCACGCCTTCACCGCTCTGCCCGCATTTTTCCTTTTCCATCCCCCGTTTGTGGAGCGGGTGATGGTGCCGTTCTTCCACGCCATCGGAGCCTTGCCATGAAATCACTACTGACACTCGAAAATCTCCTGCGACTCGCCGGTCTCGGACACTTCGCGATTCTCACCGCCAGTGCACTGGTGCCCAAAGTGCTCGACTGGAAAACCACCCTCAAACCGCTGCCACCATTCCTGCGAACGCTCTTCTGGGTTTATGGCGTGTTCATCGTGCTGACAATCATCGGCATGGGCACGCTCACCTTGTGCAACGCCCACGCGATGGCCACGGGCGATCCGGTGGCGCGCTCACTCGCGGCATTCATCGCCGTGTTCTGGGGCGCACGCCTTGTAGTGCAACTCTTCATCTTCGATTCGCGCCCCTATCTGACGAACATCTGGCTCAGGCTGGGTGATCACGCGCTGACGGTTGCCTTCATTTTCTTCACCGTGATTTATTCCATCTGCGCTCTCAAACACTGAACCACCATGAACAAAAACAAAATCATACTCGCGGGAGGCTCGGGCTTTCTCGGCAAAGCGCTGGCCCAACATTTTAATGCCCTTGATTGGGAGGTGGTGGTGCTCACGAGGCATCCAGTCACATCCGACCCAAACATTCGCCAAGTTTTCTGGGACGGCGAAAAGATCGGGGACTGGACTCGCGAACTGGAGGGCGCAACATCAGTCGTCAATCTGGCCGGACGTTCGGTGGACTGCCGTTACACTCCCGCGAACCGGCGCGTCATCATGGACTCACGCGTGAAGCCGACGCTCGTTCTCGGTGAGGCCATTGCCCTCTGTCAGCAAGCGCCCCGGGTGTGGTTGAATGCGAGTTCTGCCACGATTTACCGGCACACATTGGGTCCGGCAACAGATGAGAGCAGTCTTGATTTCACGCCCACTCCGGCAGTCCACGACGAGTTCTCGCTCGATGTCATCCGTGCCTGGGAAACAGCTTTCAACGACGCCTCCACTCCGCAAACGCGCAAGATTGCGCTGCGCACCACGATGGTTCTTGGTCACGCGCGCAACAGTGTCTTCCCGGTGCTCCGTAGACTTGCCCGATGCGGTCTGGGTGGCCGAATGGGCACTGGCAGGCAGTTTGTTTCGTGGCTGCATCAAACGGACTTCTGCCGTGCCGTCGAATGGTTGATCGCACACGAGGAAGTCAGCGGCCCTCTAAATATTGCAGCGCCCATTCCGCTGCCCAACGCCGAAATGATGCGCCTGTTTCGAGAACTGAGCGGCGTTCCGTTCGGGCTTCCTGCGACGGAGTGGATGCTGGAGATCGGGGCCTTCATTCTTCGCACTGAAACCGAGCTTATCCTCAAGAGCCGCCGCGTGATTCCCGGCAAGCTGCTGGGGGGCGGGTTTGAATTTCATTTCCCAATCATGCGCGCAGCCCTGGAAAACCTTTTCAACAATCCAACAAAAATATAGCGGCTTATGAACACACTCTGGAACTTCACCATCACCCATCTCGAACTCTGGCTTCGCATTGTTGCGGTCGCGCAGGTCGCGCTGGCCGTGCTCAGCTTGAACCTGCCACGCATATTGCAATGGCAACCGGACATCGACCGCATGTCATTGCTGGTGCGACAGGTGTTTGAGATTCACGCTTGGTTCATCGCCTTGACGCTGATGATCTGGGGCGCGCTGACGTGGCGGTTTGCACCCGAGATGGCACATGCACCGACGGAGCTTTCGCGCTGGCTCTGTGCCGCCATCGGGATCTTCTGGGGCATCCGCTGTGTGCTGCAATGGACGCATTACGACCGTGCGCATTGGCGCGGCAATCCCGGACGAACGCTGATCCACTGGACGCTGTTCTTCGGCTACGCGGCATGGACGACGGTTTACTTCCTGACGGCATTCCAAAAATGAATCCACGCATCATTTCTCAAACAACTAAAGTCATGAACAAAAATACAACGCTCAATATGGATCCGGCCGATTTGGCCCGGTTGAAAAAGATCAAAACAGCAGCCAGACTGTCCATGGGATTCATTTGGTGTTGGGAAGGGCTGGTGCCGAAGATGCTGCTGCCTTCGCAACTCCAATTTGACATGGTGCGACGCAGCGGTTGCTGGATCGGTTCGCCGGAGGTCACGCTATGGTGGCTGGGCCTGGCGATTTTCCTATGCGGGATTTTAATACTATCGGGCATCCAAGAGAAACTGGTGGCACTCGTTTCCGTGATCGCAGTTCTTGTTTTGATGGCGTTGGTGATCTCGACAAATCCCTCGGCGCTGACGGATCCTTTCGGCGGGCTGGTCAAAGACACCTGCCTGTTCGTCAATGCCGCGTTGATCTGGTTCTGGCCCGATAAAAGGTCCAAATAAGCGGCCGCGTATTTTTGTGAAAATTGCAGGTCGAACTCCGTTTCAAATGGGGCATAGTGCCATGGAATCTCCACAAACCAAACCCGCCATGAAAATCTACCATCACTTCTCCAGCGTCGTCACCGTTGTCTTTGTGCTGTGCCTGAGCGCCAATCTCCGCAGCGAAGACAAACTCACAAGCGACAAGACCAAGGATATGCTCGACAAGCTGGTGGGCGAGGCCAAGAAAGCCGCAGGCAAGCTTCAGGAAGGGGGCGATAAGGGGAACGCACTCTGGTCGCACTCTAAGGAGACACTGGCTCTGCCCAAGGCGGATTATATCAAGCGCGCGGAGTCGGGATTGAAAACGATGTCTGCCGAAATTCAGGCGCTGGGCGAGGCGGAAAGTTCGGTGAACTCACGAGCTTATTTCAAAACGCGGATGGAAGCGAACAGGCAAAACCTCGAATACTGCCTTCAGGATTTGGACAAACTCAAGACTGTGGAGTCGGAAGAAGCATTCCGTGTGAAGCAGAAGAAGTTCGACCGCACACTGGTTTTCCTCGGTGACAATATTTCCCTGGCGAAGCAAGAAGCCGGGCTTTGATTTGGCGCACCTGAACGAAACCAGGCTGCCACTATGAACATGCTTTTGGGCGTGGCACTTATAATTACGCTGGTGCTCATTGGAGCAGGCATCGTGGTCGGGCTGATGGGATGCGCCGTGCTTTTCCTTTTCGTAACGACGGGAGTGGTGACATCCTCGACCGTTTTCGGTATGCTCCGGGGTAATGTGAGAGCGGGTTTTCGCGCCCTCTGGTATCAATGCGCCGTGCTGGGCGGCATTATCGCCGGTCTCATGTGCGTATTCACGGCACAGATTATTTTTGCCGCGTGGGAGCGGGGCGCGGAACCTTGGTTAGCTGGTGCTCTGGGTGGCGGGGCGGGCGCTTTATCATTGGCGCTCATGATTGATTTCCTGTTGCGCAAAGCCGGGGCGTGGTTGGGCAGAAAATATTGACTGGATGCAAGGCATCATGCAAGAAGACTGAATGGGTGCCGTATAGCATTTCCGCCATCTGCAATTTCCAAATCTATGAAGCAAAATTCAACTTCCAGCCGCCGTCGCTTTCTTCAATTCACCGCCACTGCTGCCTGCGCGCCTTTCATTCTGCCGTCTCGTATCTGGAGCGCAGAGACCGCGCCCAGTGAGAAGCTGGTCATGGGCTTCGTGGGCATGGGCACTCAGAGCCGCGGACTACTGGGTCGTTTTCTCTCGGACGAGAGCGTGCAAGTTGTAGCGGTATGCGATGTGGACAAGACGCGCCGCGAGGACTCGAAGGAAACGGTGGACAAAAAATATGGCAACAAGGACTGCAAGGCGGTCAATGATTTCCGCGAGATCACTGAGAATCCGGCGATCAACGCCGTGTGCATCGCCACACCTGATCACTGGCACGCGATTGTGAGCATCAGCGCGCTGACGCACGGGAAGGATGTGTATTGCGAGAAGCCTCTGACGCACAACATCCACGAAGCCATTGCCGTCACCAAGATCGCTCGCGAAAACAAGCGCGTGCTTCAGACGGGATCAATGCAGCGCTCCATGCAGGAGTTCCGCGTGGCTGCCGAACTGGTGCGCAACGGCGTAATAGGCAAGGTGCAAACCATCGGCATTGATATTGGAGATCCCGCCGTGCCCAACGCTAATAAAGAAGAACCGATGGAGCCGGGTCTGGACTGGGATCGCTGGTGTGGGCCGGGGCCGCTCGCGCCCTACAGCAGCGTGCTTTGCCCGCGCGGACGTCATCATAATTTTCCTCACTGGCGCATGACACGCGAATACGGCGGCGGCATGATTTGTGACTGGGGCGCGCATCACATTGACATCGCGCAGTGGGGTCTCGGCATGGATGAAAACGGCCCGGTGGAAATCATCGCCCCCAAGAAGTGGGAAGATCCGCACGCCCGTGGTGCACAACTCGTCTATGCAAACGGCACCGTGCTGACCCATAAGAAAGCGGAAAACGGCATGAACGGCGCATCTTTCTTCGGCACAGATGGGGAAGTGCATGTGAACCGCGGCAAGTTTTGCCTCATCGTTAAAGGCGAAACCAAGCACAAGTTCTGGGACAAAGACGAAGACAAGGGCACATCGCTGGAGCGTGAATACACGCTGTCCGAGCGTGAATTTTTGTCGGGTGCCAAAACGAAGCTCTACGTCAGCAAGGATCAGGTCAAAGATTTCCTCGACTGCGTGAAGTCACGCCAAAAGCCCATCTGCGATGTCGGCATCGGAGCCAGCAGCGCCATCGCCTGCCAGTTGATGAACTTCGCCTACTACCACGGGGCGCACATGAAGTGGAATCCGACGGAACATAAATTCATCAGCGGCGGCGACGACAAATGGCTCACCCGCGAATATCGCGGCGAATGGAAGGTGGCTTGAAACGCCGTTGATTTTCCCGCTCACATCTCCATTTCGACCGGACAATGATCCGATCCATGAACATCGGGCCGGATGCGCGCGGCCTTGAGCAGCGGTCGCAGGGCCGCTGACATGAGCCAGTAATCAATGCGCCAGCCGACGTTGTTGGCGCGGGCGTTGGCTCGGTAGCTCCACCAACTGTATTGCTGCGGGCGCGGATCGAGTTCGCGGAAGGTGTCAATGAACCCAGCGCCAAGCAACTGACCGAAGCCATCGCGTTCCTCATCGCTGAAGCCGGGGCTGTGGCGGTTTTCTTTGGGACGCGCGATGTCTATCTCCTGATGCGCCACATTGAAGTCGCCGCACGCGAGCACGGGTTTTGATTGATGAAGTCGCGAGAGATAGCCGCGAAACTCGGCATCCCATCGCATGCGATAGGGCAGGCGCTTAAGTTCATCTTGGGCATTGGGCGCGTAAACATTGACCAGGTAAAAATCGGGCAATTCGACTGTAATCACCCGTCCTTCGCCATCGTGCTCCACATGGCCCATGCCGAGGCTGTGCGATGTGATCGGAAGCCGCGTGAGCACGGCGGTCCCAGAGTAACCTCTCTTGCCTGCGGGATTCCACACGACCTGATAATCCTTCAGCCACGAAAGGTCCGCCTGATGCTGCTCGGCCTTTACTTCCTGCAGACAGATGATGTCCGCATCCGCGCTGGTGATGTAGTCGCGCAGCCCCTTGTCCATGCAGGCGCGAACGCCGTTCACATTCCATGAGATAAACTTCATTCCCGGCATTCGGGTGAGGCGCGAAATGAATCAACAATTTTTGATAAGTATTTATGATGCGCAGCGTTTCACCTCTGCCATGAACAGGTTCACCACGATCCTCCTGCTGACGCTTGGGTCTGCGCAATTGTTTGCCGCAGCCACCACATCCACCACCGAAGCCGCCCGGCAGATTGACGATTTGCTGGCGAAGGACTGGGCCAGGAACAAGCTCAAGCCCAATTCTCCGGCATCCGATGAAGTCTTTGTGCGCCGCATCTATCTGGATGTGGTGGGCCGCATCCCGACCTATCGGGAGACGGATGAGTTTATCAAATCTCAAAGCAACACGAAGCGAGCGGAGTTGATCGACAGGCTGCTGGCCAGCGAAGGTTACGTTCAGCATTACTTCAATTTCTGGGCGGACATCCTGCGTGCGCAGACGCAACCGCAAAAGGGTGGCGGCGTGTCCGGCATCGCCTACACGAACTTCATCAAGGAGAGCCTCCGCACCAACAAGCCGTATGACCAGTTCGTTCGTGAACTGGTTTCCGCTCAGGGCAATGTCTGGGCTAACGGAGCCATTGGTTATTATATGCGGGATCGCGACATGCCGCTCGACAACATGGCGGCCACGGTGCGGGTGTTTCTCGGAACCCGGATTGAATGCGCACAATGCCACAATCATCCGTTCGACAAATGGAGCCAGCTGCAGTTTTACCAGATGGCCGCCTTCACCTATGGCGTGAACAGTAATGATTATAACGGCGGGTCCATGAAAGGCGTGCGCAACCTCATGAATGAGCACCAAACTGACATGCGCCAGAAAATCAAGGCGGCGGGAGGCAAGCCCGACCGTGCATTGATTGCGGAACAGGAAAAGCTCCGCGTTCAGGCCAAGCATGTCAATGAAGCCCTGAACAAGGTGCGGGACCCGCTCCGCTACACCACACTGGAACTCCGCGAGCGGGCACTCCAACTGCCCATGGATTACAAATATCCCGATGCCAACCCCAAGGCCACAGTAAAGCCTGCCGTGATGATGGGCAAAGCAGCGGCCAAAGAAGGCGCGAGTATGCTCGATGCCTATGCAAGCTGGATCACCTCTTCGGAGAATCACCGCTTCACCAATGTGATCGCCAACCGGCTGTGGAAAAAGCACTTCGGCCAAGGCCTCATCGAACCGGTGGATGAACTGATGGACAATACCCTGGCCACGAATCCTGAACTCATGGCCTGGCTGGAGAAATACATGGTCAGCGTGAATTATGACATGAAGGCTTATCTGCGGGCGGTGTTGAACACCCGGGCTTATCAAAACAGTGTCACCCGCGAGGAGGTGTCGGCGGGGGTTGCCTTTCATTTTACCGGCCCGCTGCTGCGCCGCCTGTCTGCAGAACAGATGTGGGATTCCTTTGTCGCATTGATCAATCCCACACCGGACATGCCAAATCTACCGGTGCGCGAAGAAGCTAAAAAACGCATCCTGAGTTCCAAGAAGCTGAGTGATGCCGTGGAGTCCCTCACCCCGGAGGAATTGCTCGGTGGCGCAGAACTCGCCGGAGAAAAATACGCCGAACAGGCGCGACGGCTGAAGGATATCCAGATAAAAATCAACAAGGCGCGCGAAGAGGGTGACAAGGACAAGGTGCGCGAACTCTCGAAAGAATCCGGCATCTTGCAGAACGTCGGCCAGAGTGCTGTGAATGAACATGTTTTCGTCCCGGCCCTGAAAAAGCTCGCCGGAAATGTATCCGGAAAAACTGCGGGACTGGGTGATGACCTTGCCGGTGAACTGTCGCCAGCCGCGGAAAATATGATGATGAACAAAGGCGACATGAAAATGGAGGCTGCCATGAACCAGATACAGATCGAGGGATACGACCTGCCCAAGAAAACAAGCGATCAGATTGCCGCCGCACAGGATGAGCAAAAGAAAGTGATGCTCGACGAGGCCGCCTACTTCGGACTCGCGGAGAAAGATCAGAAGGCCTACCTGCAATATCGCCAGCAACAGATGCGCACCTGGCTGCGTTCAGCGGAAATCGATAGCCCCGCCCCCCGGGGTCATTACCTGCGTGAGTTCGGTCAAAGTGATCGTGAAACCATTGAGAACGCCAACACCGAGGCTTCAGTTCCACAGGCTTTGGCCATGATGAACAGCACGCTTCTGCCGCAGATCATGGAGCAATACTCCCAGCTCATGCTGACGATCAACAAAGGGGCCAGTCCCGACGAGAAGGTCGATGCCGCCTATCTGACCCTTCTTTCCCGCAAGCCAACGGATAAAGAAAAAAGCGTCTGGCTCAATGCGCAGAGCAAAGGCTTGAGCACAATCGATGATCTCATCTACGCCCTGATCAACACCCAGCAGTTCATCTTCATTCAGTAAACCGCGCACCATTGACCCATCATGAGCATGAATCTCCACTCCAACATTCTTCGCGGCGGCGAACTCTCCCGCCGCCAGTTCGTCGCCCGCACGGCCAGCACTTTGCTCGGCGTCGGCTTGCTACCGGAAGTGTTTACCTCGAAAGCCCATGCGGTTCCATTTGAAGGAGCCTCAAAGCTCCAACAGGTCGCTACGGCGAAGAATGTCATCTATCTCTACATGTCAGGTGGCCAGAGTCATCTGGACACCTGGGATCCAAAGGAAGGTGTGGAAACCGCAGGCCCCACCAAGCCCATCGCCACCAGCGCCGACGGTCTGCGAATCTCCGAGTATCTTCCGCTTACCGCAGAGCAGATGCACCATGCCACGGTCATCAATTCCCTGTCCTCCACACAAGGCGCGCATGAGCAGGGCAATTATTTCATGCACACCAGCTATTCGTCGCGCGGCACCATCCGCCATCCCTCCATGGGAGCCTGGCTCAATGTCTTCCAAGGCGGCGGCAGTGGCACGTTGCCCAATTTTGTCTATGTGGGCAATGATAGCCGTCATCCCGGCGCCGGATTCTTTCCGGCAGTGCAGGGGCCGCTCTTCGTGAACAACCCGGAGAACGGAATCAAAAACGTCAAGGTGCAGAAAGGCCTGACGCAGGAAAAATTCGACGCCCGCATGTCGCTGGCCGCCGATCTCGACCAGGACTTCCGCACCACTTTCCCGCATCGGAATGTCAAGGCTTACGCGGACATGTATGACCATGCGATCACCATGATGAAGAGCGAAGACTTGAAAGCTTTCGACCTCACCCAGGAACAGGAACTGACTCGCAAAGCCTATGGAACGGGAGCCTTCGGTCAGGGCTGCCTCCTTGCCCGCAGGCTCGTGGAACGCGGCGTTCGCTTCGTCGAGGTCAGCCTCGGCGGGTGGGATACACACACTGCGAATTTTGTGAATGTGCCCACCCTTTGCGAAACGCTGGACCGGGCGCTGGCCACACTGGTGGCCGATCTGCATGCGCGCGGTCTGCTGCAAGAAACACTCGTCGTGCTCACTTCCGAATTCGGTCGCACACCCACGATCAATCAAAATGTGGGGCGCGATCATTATCCCAAAGCCTTCTCCGGCGTCATGTTCGGCGGCGGCGTCAAGGGGGGTTACGTTTATGGCAAGACCGACAGGGAAGGCCGTGAAGTTGCGGAAAATAAAATGCTCATTCCCGACTTCAACGCCACCATTGCCTACGCCCTCGGACTGCCGCTCAACCAGGTTGTGTATTCGCCCAGCAAGCGCCCCTTTGTCATCGCCGACAAGGGACAGCCCGTGCTCGACGTGTTCGCGTGACAAGGCAACGGAGCGCGCTTAATAAGCAACGTGAATGTCCGCGTTTCTGCGGATCAAAATGCCCGTCCCATGGTCCACACGCCTTTGGGCGAATTCAATACAACAACCACATGAAACTGTTGGCCGATTTAGCTATCCTCAGTTTAGTGTGACTAAACAACGTTCCGCCTCCGAAGCGACGCGCTACCACCAATCCATAATGAATCCCAACGCGTTGAACTTGTCCCCAAAGGTAATCGAGCACCTGGGCCATTACGTTTACTTGTATGTTGACCCCCGCGACCAGACCATCTTCTACGTTGGCAAGGGCAGTGGCAGCCGTTGCCTTCACCATCTATCCGAGAAGGGAGAGAATGACAAACTAATGAAGATTGCCTCTATTCGTGGCGATGGACTGGAACCCCGCATTGACATTCTCGTTCATGGCCTGCCAAGTGCGGGCGCGGCACTTCAATTAGAGGCAGCCGTGATTGACCTTATTGGCCGCGACCTCCTCACTAACAGGGTCGGTGGTTGGCGCAGTGAGGCATTTGGACGAATGGACCTGAAGCAAATTGTTTCACTTTACGACCCCAAGCAGATTGACATCACTGAACCTGCCCTTCTGATTCGCATCAGCCAGAAGTTTCACTATGGTATGAGGCCGGTTGAGTTGTATGACGCCACGCGAGGGATTTGGCGCATTGGCCCTGACCGCGGCAAGGCGCAATTGGCTTTTAGCGTTTTTCAGGGCGTAGTGCGCGAAGTTTACCAGATAGCGACTTGGTTGCCGGCAGGTTCGACGTTTTACACCAGAGACGAAGACCTGAAAGACCCTGAGCGGTGGGAGTTCGTGGGCGCAGTAGCGGGTGACAGCGTCCGGCGCAAATATCTCGATGGTTCGGTGGCGCACTATTTCCCACCAAACGCCCAAACTCCCTTCATCTACGTCAACATCAAGCAGCCATGAAAGCCAGTGAGCTACCAAGGCAGAACAAAGCGCGACTGGTCAACCGCTGGGGCTGCTGTGTCGGCCATGTTTCTCGTAACTTTAACCCACCATCCCGTCTCCACGCTCGCCCCCGCTAGTGGCGGTGCGTGCTCTTTGACGTTGGCAGAAAATATGCCTTGCTGCGATGAGCAATATATTGTATTGCTCCTTCACTAATGAAAGAGATCTCTTTTGAATGGGATTCCAGCAAGGCGGCATCGAATGCCAAGAAGCATGGCGTTTCATTCGAGGAGGCCAGAACAGTGTTCTACGACGAGCATGCTTTGTTGATCCCGGATCCTGATCATTCGACCATCGAAGAAAGATTCATCATCATGGGGCTCAGTTCCGCATTGCGAATCCTTGTCATTGTTCACTGTTTTCGCAAAAGCGGTTCGTCGATCAGAGTGATTTCGGCACGACGAGCCGGAACCAAAGAACAGCAACCATACTGGGAGAACAAAAAATGAGAAAAGAGTATGATTTTTCCGCAGCAAAGCGGAATCCATATGTGAAGCGTTTGAAGAAGGCGGTCACCATTCGACTGGAACCCGATGTGATCAATTACTTCAAGGCGCTCTCTACTGATACCGGGATTCCATACCAGAATCTCATCAATCTCTATTTGCTCGACTGCGCCAAGGAACAGCGGCGGCTTGCATTGACCTGGAAAAAATAATGCTAACGAGCAGATGGACCTAATCCCTATGCCTGCGGCACATCTGTCATGCCTCCTGCTTTTCCGCTCCGCGTGCAGGAGTCACGCCAGAAGCAAATAGGGATAGGTCATCGGGGACGTTCCCCTGATGTGATGACGTAAGGGATTCACGTTAATGAAAGCCAACGTCACTCAGCACGCGCGACTCGCTCCCGGAGCACGCCTGCGCCGGATGCTCATGCAATTTGCCATGCTGGCAGCAAATGACTTGAGCAGAATCTCAAAGGCACCCCGGCATTCCGTTCATGCCCTGCGCACCCGCATGAAAAAGCTTCGATCGATCCTGCGGCTGGCTCACGGACAAATTGCCCCGACCGCCGTGAGGGCCGTCTCGCGAACAGCACGCGACGCCAAGGACACCTTCGATGCCGTGCGCAATCAAGAGGTGCTCAACCGTCTGCTGCAGAAATGGTCCTGCAAACGCGCCCCAAAGATCCCCGGGCAAATAATTTCAGATGCCATGCTGGAGCAAGTCAGGCTGCTGACGCGCAAACTTCAGCGTCTCATCGCCGCCCTGCCTCTGGATGCTCTCCGATGGACGGGCCTCTGCCGGGCACATGAAAAAACCTACCGCTCGGCGCGCCGGTGGATGAGTCGCGCCGCCAGTGGCAACCCGGAACATCTGCATCACTGGCGCAGAAGTGTGAAAGATCTGTATTACCAGTCACTGGCGCTTCACCATCTCGGAGGCATGAAGCGCCGCATCCGGCAGTCACACCGGCTTGGCTCCCGACTCGGAAAATGTCATGACCTGCATCTGTTGCAGCGTTGCGCGGGCGCGAAACTTTCCCCGGCTGAACTCAAACGCATCCGACGATCAGAGGCTGGGCTTCATAAAAAAATATTCGCCACCGGAACCAAGCTGTTCCGCGATAATCCGCGAAATATCCGGCGATCACTTTCGCGACGTTGCCCGGCTCATGCGTGATTTTTTTTGGCCCGTTTTCTGGCAATCAAAAAAGGCAGATCAAGTGCCGAAAAGAAAAACCACGCC
>JAYVOH010000174.1:0-12088 GCA_043758025.1 Verrucomicrobiota bacterium | reverse complement strand
AGGCAAATGGCGGAGGTGCTTCACCGTGTTGTGAAGGTGGAAGGTCCGGTCCATGAGGATGAGTTGGTGGTGCGTGTGCGTAATCTATGGAACCTCGGCCGCGCAGGCGCACGTATTCAGGGTGCCGTGGCCAATGGCATACGCTGCCTGCTGTCTGAACGCCGTGCAGTCAATGAATTTGGTTTTATCTCATTACCGGATCAGCCAATCAAAGTGCGCAATCGTGAATCGGCAAAAAGCGCGACTCTTCGCAAGCCGGAAATGCTGCCACCAGCAGAAATCCGTCAAACAATGCTTGATCTTGTGAAGATTTGCCATGGTGCCAGTGAACGCGAATTGATCTCGAAGACTTCACGATTGCTTGGCTTCCATGCAGTGAGTAGCCAATTGCGTTCGGTTATGGGCGATCAAGTTAATGCTCTTATCACCGTCGGTAGCTTAAAATCAGCTAACGGTATGCTTGTTCTCAGTGAATAGTGATTACCCTGCAGATTCTTAAATAGCGCCCTGAATGTTGCGCACATTTGAAATCGCGATCATCGAACGTTACAAACAATGCGTGGCATCTTTTTGATGTAAATACAAACCGGTTGACTCACCGCTCTTGTTCATCCAGCTCAACCTTCTCACGAAGCAGCGCCGTAGCATAAGTTCCTTTGGGCAGGTCGAAGCTGATTTGGAGATCGCCGTTGTCGATGATCTCAAACGAGGAATTCGTGGGGCGCAGGCGGATGACGCGGCGCTCATGCCGCAGGCCGCAAGCTTCCAGGCCGGAAGTGAGTTATAAAGAATTTCGTCACCAGCACAGATCACTTTCCTTTGTCTGTCATGGACAAGTCCCCTTCCAGCATCAACCTTCCGTTACCGGCATGTCAGAACTTGCAAAGAAAGCCCGAGAGTCTATTTTAGCCCGTCATGGCGATCCGCATACTACCTCCGGGAGAAACGCTCAAGCGGCGCTTGTCGCAGCCGAAAGTCTCCTCAGAGAAGGCCCTTCGGCAAACCTTGGCCATACTCGGCGCGAATCACGGGATGCCGAAGCCAAATTCCAGCGTGCCCCTCGCACTCCCAAAATCTCCCCGTTGATCCACACTTTGTGGCCCAAGCATGGGGAGCCTGTGTGTCGCCCGAGCGTTCGCTTCGCGGCTTCGCAACTGCCGGGGCGATCTTTTGCTGCTGCCGGCCTGCGCTGCGGATGAAGCGCTGACGATCCGAGGCGACGATTGAAAGACAACTTTCAATCCCGTCCTTGAAATTAAAGAAATCCGCCCAAAGCTTTCAATCTCTACCTTGAATTGAAAGTCCACTTTCCATCATCCTACCCATGCAGCGCGGACTGACCGGCCATTATGTTCCTGTCTCGGCGGTGGGAGAGCCGTGCCGTGCCTTCGTCCCGCATCCATTGCCGCCGGAGCCTGTTCTGCAATTTGATAATGGCCTACACGCGCTGTTGCAGGAGGCCGCCATCGCGCTTGGCAGGCTGGATGGCATCTCATTGCTCCTGCCTGATCCGACTTTGTTTCTTTACTCGTATGTGAGGAAGGAGGCCGTGCTCTCTTCACAGATTGAGGGCACACAGTCTTCGTTGTCAGATTTGTTGCTCTTTGAACTGGAGGCGGCTCCCGGCGTGCCGCTCAATGATGCGGCGGAAGTTTCCTGCTACGTCGCGGCCTTGGAACTTGGACTGAAGCGCATTGCGGAGGGCTTGCCTGTCTCACTGCGGCTCATTCAGGAAATCCACGCCACGCTCCTTTCATCAGGCCGTGGCAGCAGCAAGCAGCCCGGTGAGTTCAAACGCTCGCAGAACTGGATTGGCGGCTCGCGTCCCGGCAATGCCTTGTTCGTCCCCGCACCGCCGGACATGGTGCTGGATTGCATGGGCGCACTGGAGAAGTTCATTCACAATGATCCGGTCAAAACCGCGCCACTGGTAAAGGCCGCACTCGCCCATGTGCAGTTCGAGACCATCCACCCGTTTCTTGATGGCAATGGCCGTCTCGGTCGTCTGCTCATCACGCTCCTGCTCTGCTCGGAGGGCGTGCTCCGCGAGCCGTTGCTGTATCTCAGTCTTTACTTTAAGCAGAACCGCACCCGTTACTATGAACTTCTCCAGCAGGTGCGCATGACCGGCGTGTGGGAGGAATGGCTTGTGTTCTTTTTCACCGGCATTCGGGAGACGGCGGAATTGGCCGTGTCCACCGCGCGCCGTCTGCTGGCGCTGTTTGGTGAAGATCGCGCGTGCGTCCACACGGGGGCAGGCTCCGCCACTTCTGTCCTGCGTTTGCATGAGCACCTTCAGCGCAACCCCATCACTTCTGCCAGCCGTGCGGCACTGGCCATCCAGTCCAGCATCCCCACCGCCACGACCGCCTTGAAAAAACTCCAGTCCCTCGGCCTCGTGCGGGAAATCACCGGCGGCAAATATGGCCGCCTCTATGCTTACGACGCCTACCTCGCCATCCTCGGGGAAGGCACCGAGCCTCTTCGTTAATTTTCAACTGCTTAGTGGGCACAGGCTTATCTGCAGCCCTGCGCTACCGTTCATCCAACTCCACCATCTCACGAAGCAGCGTCGTCGCATAAGTCCCCTTGGGCAGATCGAAGCTGATTTGGAGATCGCCGTTGTCGAGAATTTCAAACGCGGGGTTCGTGGGGCGTAAGCGGATGACGCGACGTTCCTGCCGCAAGCCGCAAGCTTCCAGGCCCGTGGTGAGTTCGGGAAATTTCATGGGCAGTTCCATTTCCATGGCGCGGACTTCATCGACACTCTGAAGCTCTCCGTTGCCCCAGAGCGGCGCGGTCAGTTCCACGATGCCGTTTTGAAAGCGTTCGGCTTCATCGCCGCGATGTCGCTCGGGTAGCAGCAGGGTTCCATTGTCTGCGAAGCCGAAGACCTCGCCCTTCAGCGGCACATCCCAGATGCCACGGGCGAGACGCTCTTTTACGATTTCATTGAAGAGATGGCTGCGCACGGCGGAAAGTAACAAGCCGCGCAAGAGCCGGTCCTGCGGTTTGAACTCATGGCGAAACATCGCCAGTGCTTTGGCGACATTGCGACCATCATGACCGAAGCGCTGAGGGCCAAAAAAATTCGGTGCGCCTTTGGCAACGATCAATGTCCAACGCAAGGCCGCGAGGCTGACATCGAAATCCGGTTCACGCAGCCGGATGGTGAAGCGATTGCCCTGATGGATGCCGCGACGCAACTTGCGCGTGTTCCTGGTGATTTGTAGCACTCGGAGTCCTTCGGATTCAAGCGCCGCAGCATCGGGCGAGGGCTGGCCGGGCATGTGCAGACTGAACCACTGGCGGGTGACTGCATGGCGATCTTTCAATCCGCAATGACTGACCAATCGGCGGCGAATTCACAGCGCACGAGACGGCACGCTCTTGTCCCGTAATGGAACGGCACAAGAGTGTGCCGTCTCCTTGCTAAGTCGCCTCCCAATTGCGCGTGGCATGACCCTGCGTCAGTCTTGTATCTTTCGTCTCCTAACCTTTGTCTTGGAGCAGAATTTTAGTTCACCTGCGCGCGACTCCATTTGGCGGCCTTGATGCTGACATCGGTGCTGAAGACGCGGAAGTTGATTTTCTTGGCCGTCAGTTTGTTCTGGAGAACGAGCAAGTCTTGGGCATAGCCCGGCTTGGTGGCGTCGGTGAGGCTACCGGAGGATGTAAAAAGCGTGTCCAGCCCGAGGTCGGTTCGTGGGGTCCCGGATTTGAGCCGGAAAAGATAATTGCTGAAGGATGGTTCATCGACGGCCACCATGGTGAACATGACCACGGGCGGGAGCTGATTCTTGGGATTGATCGTGGGATCGGCATTGGAGGCCGTTGAGTCGTAGTAATAAGTCGGGGCCAGCTTGGATCCCGTCGCATCCTCCCCCGGTGCCAGCTTCGGCAGGATGATGAGGGCGATGACATTGTCCGCAACGACACGAGCAGGTCGCGGTGAGCTGTTTAGAATGTCCGTGAACCAGGTGGTCGCGGCATAAGAATTGTTGCCGGAGGTATATTTATAGAGCGGCATCGTTTCCGACGGCCCCATCATTTCCATGAGACGGAAGCGGTTGCGATAAGGAGTGATGGTGCTGGTGATGAACGGGGGCCGAAAATCTTTGTCATCGGCATACTCGACGAAGTAACCCCAAGTGTTCAGGAGGTTGGCCAGCCCTTGATAGTTGACGTCACTAACATAACCAAGCGGAGCGACAAAAAAAATGGCATGGTTGGGCGCGATGGCGGACCCGGTCAAGGTCTGGGCGTTACCGCTGATGAAGCGCAGCTCGGACTGCCTCTGATATTTTGTCGGTGCGTCAGGCTTGTCGTAATCCCAATAAGTGTTCAGCGTGGACTGGCTGAGCTTGCGCGTGATGGTTTCGAATCCTTCGCGAGCATTGCGGAACTGCTCGATCTTGGACGTGGTATAACTCCAGGTCCGCTGAACGGCGCCCGTCATGGAAAGCAGCATGAGCATGAGCATCACGAGAATGGTCATGGAGACCATGATCTCGATGAGTGTAAAGCCCCGACGGCAGTGATGGGTTGCAAGTGCTTTCATTGGTTGCGACTTACCAGGGTCGAGTAAATGTTGTTTGGCACCACCTTGATTTTGGTGGGATCAGACTGGAACGCTCCGCTCCACAGATTGCGCAACGGCGAGCTGCTGTCATTAACGGCACCAGTTTCCTGGGCAAGCGGCTGGTTGCTGGGGTTGTTGGCGATTTGAATGACGACCGTGGCGATCTTGTCGCTGTTCTCAGTTTCTCCGGTGGGGCCGCGACTGGGCAAATCTGATTTGGGCGTGACCCGGGTTCTGACCCAGTAAACAATTTTCAATTTCTCAACAGCGGAGGGCGCACCGGGTGATGCGACCATGATCTCCTCCCCCTGATCATCAAAATAGCGGTCTGGTTTGTTGAAAGTCGTGTTGGGCGTGTAGGTGGCGGTCGGAACCAGCACATCAAAATCCGTTTGCTGGGCCTCACTGAGTAACTGCTGGGCAATTTGACCTCCAACCGAGGCGTTCATGGCCTGACGGAAAGTATTCATGCCGGATGGAAAAAGCCCGACGACGACCACCGCCGCGGACGCGACGATGCCAATGGCCAGCGTGACCTCTACGAGGCTGAATCCGGAAAATCTTTTCAGCACCCGGTCAGAGCGACGGGCGGAAGTTCTTGATGTGTCCATTGGTGGGTTCGATTTGCAGAGTGAAGAAATTGGTCGGCGGAGTGCTTAGTTTGTCCTTGTCATTGAGATTATGCACGGACAAAAACCAGAGTGATGCGGCAGGAAGATTGGTGGATCCATCAGCATTGAAGCGGAAGGAGACAGAATCATAGTTCGTGCCCATCGTGGACACGGACAAAGTCTGGCTTCCAGATGTGGTCAGCGTGGGCACTGCAGGAGTGGAGGCTGCCGATCCGATCAACGTGGACAGCGTGGCGCCGGAATCGAACATCATCGAGGAGGACAGACGCACCAAATTGCCCATGGCAGTTGCCGTGCCGGCATCGGCTATCTCAAATAATTGAATCGCGCGATATCGGCCACTGGAAGGGAGGTTCTTGTCTTCCCCGGGTATTTCGGGATCACCATACCGATAAATGCGCACTTCCACAGTTCGGTTCTTGGTGAGGGCAGTCTGACGGGCGAGCGAGAACTGATCGATCACCAACTGCGCACTCTGAGTCAGTTTAGAGCCGCGCAGGATTGAATTGACCGATGGCACAGCCACTCCGGCGAGCAACGCGATCAGCGTAATCACCACCAGCATTTCGATCAACGTAAAGCCAGCTACACAAAATCCTGCTGAAGATTTTAACAACCCGCTCGAGGTAATTTTGCCGCTGATTTGGCGTGGGATTAACATAAGATGTAGTGAATGTATATCGTATTTACCCATGTTCGACAATAGCAAAGCTATTAACGGTAAAAAAAATCCTTTGGGGGTAATTCCTACCTTCAAATAGATGCGTGAGTTGATCCCGCAGGTAGCAGGACCGCAGCCCACCACACCCAGAGAGATTCGCATTTGCATGATTAAACGTGCAATCTGATTCGCCCAATCAAGGCTTGCAACAGAGGGCATTTTAAGTTATGGTAATTATAATCATCAACCACCCCGCCCATCATGCCCGCTATTAACATCGATAAAATCACCTACGATGATCAGTATATGGTCATCAAGGCCAACGGTAAAAAATACCGTGTTCGCATCGAACAGATTTCCATGCGCTTGTTGAAGGCTGATGCGAAACAGCGCGAATCCATCCGCTTTTCACCCGAGGGCTTTACGGTGCGGTGGCCACTGCTGGACCTTGAGATGTCAGTCAATAGCCTGATGCAAATGGCGCAGCTGGCGTGGTGATTTCACTGGGCCGGATAAAGCCTCAGCAGGATGACACGACCGAATTCCCGCATCATCTGCCCCATTTCCTCATTCACGGTCGTGACCGCCACATGGCTGTGTGAAGCCATTTCCCATACTGCGTCCGGGATTTGAACCTGCGATTCTACCAGTTCATGAATCTCGCGCTGCCAGTGCTCCGGCCGAGGATCGCGCCGCCAGGCACCGCGGCCGCGGCCAAAGTGCGCCACCGCCAGATAGCTCAGCAAGGCCAGCTTGACCTGCTCGCGGAAATGCTCGCGTGACCAGTGCAGTTTGTTGTCTTCGCCACGCACGAGATTGTAAGTCTTGATCAAGGCGTAGGCACTCAAGCCCCCGCCCAGTCCTCCCAGCAGCGCGCCTCCGCCGAAGGTCAACCCGCCAGCTTTCAAATCCACCACCAATCCCGCGAGCGCGCCCGAGGCGATGCCGCTCAACGCGCCCCACACAGCAGCTTCCACCTGCTGCGGTTCGGCAAAATCACGGCGCGCCGCCTTGAGCATTTCTCCTTCTTCATCGCGACCCTCCAGACCATGCAGCTCGATCAGCTTGTTCATCGCCTCCTCAGCTCGGCCTGCCAGCGACTCGCTGAGCTTCTGGCGCGCTTCACTCCATTCAGCATCGAGAGCGGAGCGATTGAAGCCGATCTTTTGCAGCAGCGATTCCTTTTTCACCCCCACACCATCGAGCGCGTTCGCGGTCAACTGATGAGCCAGGATACTCATCGAGTCGTGGAAGACCTCCTCGTTGCGCCGCGCCCATGCCTTTTGCAGCCTCTCAAAGGCAATGCCCTTGGGCTCCGACAGCGCCAGCGCAATTTTTTCCATCAACTCACCTTCCTGCACCCAGCATCGCGTGAAAGCGTCCATGCTCAACACCTCGCGCACCACGGGAAATCTGCCCAGATGATCGCGCCACACTTGCTCTTCCGCCGCCTCCTCCTCGGCGGGACGGGGCACGCCGGTCTGATTCAGCAACGCGATCACGGGCTTGCCCAGCCAGCCGAGAATTTCCATTTCGTGACCGACAAACGTGCCGCCCACCAGGCTCTCCCCTGCATTGACCAGATACAAAACCACGTCCGCTTCATCGCGCACATTTCTCAAGGCCTGCTGCGCGCACCAGAGCGGACGGTTCGTGAAGCGATCCCACATCTGGCTGAGAAACCACACCAGCTTGCGCTCCATGCGCTGCAACCGGGCCAGCAGCCGCGCGGAATCGCCAAAGCCCGGCGTGTCCCACAGAATCAGCCGACCACCGCCCGATTCGATCAGCATGTAAGCTTCATTGAACAATGTCACGTGCGCGGAATCGCGCACATCGCCCACATCACGGCGCAGCAATGTCCGCGCGAGCGTAGTTTTGCCCGTGTTCGTGTGGGAGATCAGGCTCAATGTGATGTCAGATGGCGCGGACATGTCAGTGGTTACAATATGGCATACGATTCAATGCGCATTGCGCAAGCGACGATCTGCGAGGCCGGTTCAAATCCATGTGACGGGCAATCCCTCCATGATCTGTTTCCACAATTCCATCCGCCCGGCCAATCGCTGTGCGGCATCGGAGAATCCCGCCGACCGTTTTTTCATCTCGCTGTCATCTAGCGCAAGCAGGAGCGGCCCGGTGGCCATGGCCATCAAACTCTCCACGAGCGCGCGATGCACCTCGATCTCAGGCGTGACCGAGAGATTGAAAACCACTAAAAGCCGCGTTGCCGCCGGCTTCCATGCGGCGACGAATTCTGTCTCCCCGCCTACGGGAATGCTCTGGCATTCGACAGGTCCAACGTCTCTCCACTTGGCATAAGCCAGGCGACGCCAGCGATCTTTCGCGGCATCGTCTATCACCAACCCGTGCGCGAGCACACATGCGGCCGCGCCATCACCCTCGATCGCAGCGCGCAAGTTCGCCGTGTAATCCTTCCAACCGGCGCTTTGCAATGATAGCAACATGATCCGTGCTGCGCGGCTCTGTTCCAACCCCGCCAGCAACAAGCGCGGCAGAATTACCCACAATCCCAGTGTGGCCGCATAGAGATGTATCCAAGGCAGGGCTTCGCCTGATTTTTTGGCCGCCACATCCGCCCGGCGTCGCATGTCGGGCAATTGATCCAGAGGAATCGCAACGCCGGTGATGCGCGAGGCCGGAGCAAACAACGCATTAAAAAAAACGCGCGTGGATTTCTCATTCAGCAGCGTGCTTTCCCATACGGCGCGATACTCCCGCGACCAGCCGCGCGCATACATGCCGACGGCACTGCCGAGCGCGAGCAAGGCCGCGCCGATATGCAGCCACGCGCGGAGACGGAAGCTAATGCGACGCAGCATCACAGGCCAGGCCATCTCGCGGAAGCGGACCGCAGCAGGCGAGTTTCCCTTCGCGTCTTCATGGCTCATCACGCGCGTTGCGAGTTTCTCCATCAACGGCGATGGCGCATCGGCGGGCACATGACGCAGTCCATGAAAAAGACTGAGCAGCATGATGGCCGCATTCCATGTGAGAACGGCAATGAGCGGCAGCGCCAGCAGATTGATTTCATGCACCTGATCGAGCGCCGCCAGCCACCAGCCCGTAATGAGCGCGACGCTCCAGCCGCTCCATTTTATCCAGCCCGGCAACTTGGGCGCGGCCATCGCAGGCCCGCTAATTTTGCCATCGAGCAAGCTGGCGCGCCCGGCCAGAAACTTGGCGGCGTCGCCTTGCCCTGCCATTTCTTGCGAAGCCGCCCGCCTCATCGCTGCATTCAGGACGAGTCCCGCCGCATCAGTTTCTTCCACAGCACGGACGCGCAAAATCTTGAGAAAGGCACAAAGCTTCACTTGGATAAAAACTCGCTGGGTTTAACCGGCATGGCAATCATCCGTGTCGGAATTTCACCTCGCGCACGACGGTCTTGCCGAAACGCTCCTGCATCTTTTGCAGCAGGCGGCCTTTTTCCTGGAGCAAGGTGTGATGGATCGCGGGCTGCAAGACGCGGACGGTGAGAACACCGCGCTTCAAGCTGTCCGGCATGGTTTGCCGGGCGATGAACTCGCCCACCAGTTCCCGCCAGGTGGCGGCGGCATCATCGAGCCGGAGGGCGTCGTCGAGCTTCCATTCCTTGAGCACACCGGGAATGACAGCTTGCAGCGTAACGACCGGGTTGTCGATCAAGGGCGCGCCCATCGCTCCCCGCCAGTCGGCGACAAGCTGGTGACGGAGCCGTTGCTGTTTCGTGGCGCGACGCATAAGCGGCACAGAGTTTCATCCTGTGCGATTGAAAGGCACGTTGCCGCGCGTTCAGATTACTCGCCGTCGGAGCCAATGGCTTCCACGGGGCAACCGGCCATCGCCTCATCGGAAAGGCGTTGCTCCTCGTCGTTTTCCGGCTGCTTGAAAACATAGCTGTGACCACCGTCGTCATCGCGGGTGAAATTAGCAGGCGCAGTTTCGCGGCACAGATCACAGTCGATGCACTGATCGTCCACGTAGAATTTACCGGAGGCGTTTTGGGAATACTTGTTGGCGACGTCTGCCATGATGCTTGGATTTTTTTGAGTTGGGGCGGAGATTAAAGGAGTGAGCCGGGGATTCAAATGATTTTTGGGGAATTTGGCACTCTTGCTTGGGTTTCAGAACACGCCCTGTGGTGCTAGAGCAGACCACGCCGGCGTATAGATGCGAACATCCGAGTAGCAGGATCCATGCCTTTTTCGGTTCACGCTTCGCCGGGGACTGGAACGGTGTAGCCAGTAACGCCGAAAAAATGGCTTGGTAAAAAGCGAGATTTGTTGGGTAAGCGAAACCGTAAGACATCTCGCCGGTCTTTCATAAACCTTGCCGCCAAACAGGTCACGCTGCAATCCCACGGATATATGTCGCGACGTAGTCCACCACACGCTCGAAGACGCGTTTCTTGGAAGGCCCACGCTCCATGACCCGTAGCGGAATTAGGATCATGTCCGCGATGTCGGGATCGGGCAGCGGTTCCTGACCAGTATAGACATAGCGATCAATTGCCTTCTTGAGCTTGTCGGCGTCGAGATGCTCCTCTTCCACCAAGCGGTCAAAAGCAGCCACACGTTCCTTTTCCCAGAAAGCCTCGAAACTATCGGGAATCTCCGCCGCACTTTTCACGGTGGGTAGGTTGTCTTCGATAAACTTCTCGATGAGTTCTTTCTTACTCCGCAACTCAATGTCTCCCGCCACACTGTCGAGGATGAGCTTCCTAATCTGAGCCGCCTCCGCGTCATCCGCACCGTAGAGCTTGGCGAGCAGTTTGAGGATATACTGCACATTGATCACGTCGCGGTGCATCAGTTCCAGCTCGAAATCCACGTCATTAAGGATACTGGCCTTCTCCTTCTGGTTGTCTGTCTTCACCTTGTCGTAGAGGTCTAGGTAAGCGCTGCGGTAGTCCGCGAAGCGCTGGGCTGTCATGCTCAAGTCGTCGTTCGAGAACTCTGAGAATGATTCGAGAATGTTCCGCAGTCGCATCAGTCCGCGAAAGATTTTTACGAACTGCATCTCGGCTTCCTCGTCTTTGAGGTCTTTCACGCTCGCCACGGTCGGCGCGAGCTTGCGTAACTCCTCCACCACTTCATTAAACCGCTTTACGTATTCGTCATATGGCGGGACAAAGATTTCCTCCTTTGCCTTCACGTTGGAGAAGAGTGCGATGGCTTCGTCCGTTCGCGCCTTGAGATTTCGAAAGACCACGATGTTCCCCTGGCACTTCACTTCGTTGAGGATGCGGTTGGTGCGACTATATGCCTGCACCAGTCCGTGGAAGCGCAGGTTCTTGTCCACGTAGAGTGTGTTCAGTGTCTTGCTGTCAAAGCCGGTGAGAAACATGTTCACCTTCTTGGCGATGTCCTGGTAGTAGTTGTAGAAGCTCTGCGTGTCCTTGGTCGAGAAATTCGTGTTGAACATCGCGTTGTAGTCGCCAATGAAGCCATCCAGCTTATCCCGCGTGTGTGGATTGCCGCCCTCACCGCCAATGATTTCCCCGTCTTCGTCCAGGATGCCGTCAGCGTCCTTATCCTCCTCGTTGCTGGTGTAGCTGAAGATCGTTGCGACTCGCAGCTTGTGCTTTCCGGCCTTCTTTTTCACGGCAAACAGCTCGTAGTATTTGATCAGCACATCCACCGAGCTGACGCACATCATCGCGGTGAACTCCTTGTTACGAGTTTTTACCGCATGGTGCTCGATAATATAGTCGGTGATCTTCTCCAGCCGCGCAGGGGATTCCATCAGCTCCTTGGTGTCGATTCCCTCCACCTCGATGTCCACCTCCGTGGCCGTGCCGGGCTTGCGCTTGTAGCGGCCCACTATTCCACGGCAAATTTTAGCACGTTCTCATCCTTGATCGCATCCGTGATCACGTAGCTGTGCAGCTTTTTGTGAAAGAGTTCCTTCGTGGTCTGCTTTTTGCCGTCTTTGGAGGTCGCGTTGTCAGCGAAGATCGGCGTGCCGGTGAAGCCGAACATCTGGTGATTACGGAAGAAGGCCGTGATGCGCTTGTGCGTGTCACCGAACTGGCTGCGATGGCATTCATCGAAGATGAAGATGATCCGTTCAGGCGGCGCAAATTTTATTCTGTAAAAGTGTGGCGATCAAGTTTGGGGCGTGTCAGTGGGTTTCATGTTGAGGTAGATTTTTCCGGTGAGCCACTCGTCGCTGATTTCGCACAGGAGGGCTGAGGTGAGGCGCAGGAGG
>JAYVOH010000173.1:0-12088 GCA_043758025.1 Verrucomicrobiota bacterium | reverse complement strand
TTCAGCCCTTCCTCGGAGAGTTTGGCCGCTTCGCGCCGCAGGATGCTGCCAACGCGGTGCTTGGCCAGATAGACCAGGGCGGCATTCACTCCCAATTCTTCCTTGATCCGATCCGGGCTCCAGCCTTTGAGGACGTAGCAGGAGAAAATCTGGAACTGCTGCGGCGAGACGAGCGACCGCACCCGGCGCAAGGCCAGTTCCATGATCTGATCCTGCCATTCCTTGTCCCAGAGTTTTTCCAAGGCGTTGCCCTTGGGGTCGGCGCAGCGGTCAATGGGCGCGGTGTGACGCTCCTCGTTCCCGAAGTCGTCGTGACTGTTGGCTTCGCGATCCTGCTGTTTTTTTCGCCGCCGGAACTGGTCAATGATGCGCCAGCGGGCCTGGTTGAGCAGAAAGCTTTTGAACGAGCCCTGACTGGTGTCGAATTTCTTCTTCTGGAGATTTTTCGCCACGCCGATGAAAGTCTCCTGCACCACATCGCTGGCTTCTTCATCACTGAGGCCGGACTTGCGGGCCACATGCCAGACGAAGCCGGAGTAAGTGCGGTAGAAGTCATCCCAGCTCGACCAGTCGGCCCAGTTGTCGAGCTTCTCGATCAGGGTCTTGCGGGTCTGCGGGGAGCTGCTGATGCGCTCCTCTTTTTTTTTGACGTCATCCATCCTGATGGAGAAGGTATGCGCGGCCTGACTTGTGGCAAAGAAAATTCAGCGAGGCAATCAAGGCTTGCCCTTTTGACGTTGCAACATCATCAACAGTTGTTGCGCGTCAGCAAAGCCCGGTTGGATCAGCAAGGCGTTTTGCGCGGCCTGCATGGCCTCATCGCTGCGCCCGAGTCTCGCAAGAATGGTGGCGCGGGCATAAGGCAGGGCCGCATCGCGCGGATTGGCGGCTTCTCCGCGAGCGAGCGAGTCGAGCGCGCCTGCGGTGTCGCCTTTGCCGTTCCGGGCCAGGCCGAGATTATACCAGCCGCGAGAGAGCAGGGGATCAAGTTTCACCGCCTGATCCAATGAGGCGATGGTTTTGTCGAGATCGCCCGCCTCGCTCCAAGCGAGTCCGAGTTCGTAATGGTAAGCTGCTTGCCGGGGGTCGAGTTTAATGGTGGCCTCCAGCTCGGCGATGGCTTCCTTGATGCGGCCCGACGCACTGAGCATCACGGCCAGATCACGATGGAAGGGCGGAGAATTGGGATCCCACTCGATGGCTTTGCGGAACTGGGCGATGGCCTCGTCGTTGCGCCCTCTGGCGGCTTCATACTGGCCGAGTTGCATCCGTCCTCCGGGCTGGTCGGCGTTGTTTTTTAGCATGAGCGCAAGCTCCTTGCCGGCGGTGGAGTCGGGACTCACATCATCGCGCAAGGCCCATGCTGCCGAGAGCCGCACATTGCGAGAAGGATCCTTCAGGAAAGGGCGCAAGGCATCCCGCACAGGTGACGAACCGGACTCCGCGAGAAGTCCGAGTGTGCGCCCTGCGGAGGCTCGCACCAGCGGACTGTCGTGTTTCAAATTTTCCTGCAAGACCTGCGTGACGGCGGGTTCACCGGCCCAACGGTCGAGCAAGAGACACGCGGATGCTTTCCATGACGGCGAATCTTCACCCTTGAGCCACGCGATCAAACCATCACGCGCATCTTCGTCGCCGCGGCGGGCCTTGGCGAAGATCGTGGCGCGCTGGCGTGTGGGGCGTTCCATTTTGTCGCCATACCATTGCTTTGTAAAATTCAAGGCCCAGTCCGCGTCTTTGTCTGCGTGGCAACGATTGCAGGCATTGGGCGTGCCGAACTGTTTGGTCAGCAGCGGATCGGGAATGGTGAAGCCGTGATCGTGGCGCGGATGGCGCTGCATGAAATTCGTGACCGGCATGTGGCAACTGATGCATTGCGCCCCGGCGCTGCCTTCCTTGTGAAAAGTGTGCGCGGCGGGAATGATGACCGGAGCCTTGGGGAAGGCGGGGACGTTGCCCACATGACATCTCATGCAGAGCGCGTCGTCGGTGGCGATTGTCTTCGCGCTGTGTGGCTCATGGCAGTCCATGCAGCGCACGCCCTGCGCGTGCATCTTGCTGCTGAGGAATGAAGTGAACTCATAGTCTTCCTCGCGCACCTGGCCGTCGGGATGAAATGTGTCTGTGCCATCAACGATGGTCAGCGAGTAATGATCAAAAAATGAATCGCCCGGCTTGAAGTCTCCCGTGAGTTCCCCGCGTCGCGCATGACAGCCGCCGCAGGTGTCGAGCATTTGATCGCGGGTGAGCCGCTTGATCGTGGGGTCGTTCTTGGCCCCGCGATACTGGTTCTGCCACACGCCATGCGATTTCATCGGGCCGTGGCAGGCTTCGCAACTCACACTGCGTTCCGCCATCCGGGTCTGGAACGAGTCGCTTTGCGCATCATAATTTTTTCTCAACCGCGTGTTGTGACAACTTGCGCACATCGAGTTCCAGTTCATGCCACGCCCCGTCCAATGGCCCCATTCGCCGGGCTTACGATCTTCATTGCCATAGACATCGAACCATTCTTTCTTCTTCGGATCCCAGCTCAGTTCCAAGGTCTGAAATCTGCCGCCGGGCGCGCCGATGAGAAACTGCCGGAACGGATCGTGTCCGATGACGCGATCCACGGTGAAAGTTTCCACCGCGCCGGACAGCCCGGCGGTGATCATTTCGTAACGCCCTTCACGTAGGCGCGCCTCGGATTTTTGCGTTGCATGAACAATGCTGTGCGCTGGTTCGAAAGCCGCATGATCCAATGCCGGATCCATCGCGCGCTCGGCCATGCCGTGATTCGATCCCGCCCAGGAGGCGAACTCTTTCGCATGGCAATCGCGACAGCTTGCGGCCCCGGCGTATTGGGGTAAGACGGACGATTCAGGTTCGAGTGTGCCCGCCGGAATCGCATTGCCGGCCACCGGAACCGGCGTGTAGTTTCGGGTTGGATTCAGCCGCCAATATAGAATCACCGACAGCGCACCGGACAGCAATGCGAGACCCGCAATTTTAGGGGAAAGGAATTTCATGGGGGATATCCGGAGCCGTTATGCTTACCTCGCAGAGACGATCACGCAAATGATGCCATGCTTCCATTTGTGTAAAATCGTGATTCCAATTGGCCGGTTTCCCGCTACAGTATGTCTTCATGAAGCAGACTAAAATCCTGTCAGGTTTGTTTGGCGCGGTATTCATATTAGCGTCCACGCTCCGGGCGCAGGATCAAGATGAGGTCGCCGGAGGCAAGGTGGATCCTGTCGCCTTGACGCAACTTGCCGAGCGGGGCAGCGCTGAAGCGCAGTTTGAACTCGGCATCCGGCTTCTGAGTGGCGAGGGTTTGGACAAGGATGAAAAACAAGCCGCGGAATGGCTGAAGAAAGCTGCGGCGCAGCAAAGTCTCCCTGCCATGAATGCGCTGGGCAGCATGTCGGAGGAAGGCGTGGGCTTGCCGAAAGATCCGAAGAAGGCCTTTGAGTGGTATGAAAAGTCGGCCAAGTTCGGATTCGCGCTGGCCCAGTTAAATCTGGCCGATTGCTATGACATGGGCAAGGGCGTGGAGAAAGACGAGAAGCAAGCCTTCTCCTGGGTGTCACGCGCAGCACAGCAAGATTTTGCCCCGGCTCAGGCAGCATACGGCTGGAAGCTGGAACACGCTGTCGGCACCGAGAAAAAAACGCACGAGGCCGCCTCTTGGTATTTAAAAGCCGCGCAGCAGGGGCTGGTCGCGGCCATGACGCGCCTGGCCTACCTTTATTACACTGGCTCGGGCGTGCCGCTGGATTATCACCGCGCGGAAGCTTGGTATCGTCTCGCCGCGCGCTCGGACGACCCTTGGGCGCACAACGATCTGGCGTGGTTTCTCGCCACCTGCCCGGACGAAAATTTTCATGATCCCGACACCGCATTGGAATTCGCGCGCTCTGCAGCGAAGAAACTGAGTGACAACCGTTACGAGGCTATCGACACCCTCGCGGCCACGCTCGCGCGTTCCGGTAAATTTGGCGAGGCGGTGCAGACTGAACAGAAGGCCATCGTGCGTTTTTCCGAAGACAAATCAAAGGCGATCATGCCTGAGGAGCGTGTCAAGCTGGAGAAGGAACTGATGGATCGCCTGCTCTTATATAAAAAGCAGAGTCCTTACACCGAAAAAAAACAGGAGCCGGATGCAGGAACCAAACCCATGGTCGAGGATCGCATTCTCCAAGAACAGGAACTTCCCAAGCGCAACAAATCGAAGCCGGCTAAAGATTCAGGTGAAGGTGCGGCAATCAGTTGATCGCATGGAATAGTTTGCAGTGGCAAAGCGCCGGGCATCGCCTACCAATGCGCTCCGCATTTGCGGGCACCCAAACTTTGCCATGGAAGAACAAGTCCAATCCGAATCCGATCTTCTGCGCCTCCGTCGCGAAAAACTAGATGGTCTGCGCGAGCGCGGCATCGAGCCTTTTGGCGCGCGCTACGACACCACCCATCAACCCGGCGCGTTGCGCACCGCGTTTACGCCCGACCTTGAAGTGAAAATCGCGGGCCGCATCACCGCGCGACGCGACATGGGCAAGAGTGTCTTCTTTGACCTGAGCGACATCACCGGACGCATTCAGTGTTACCTCAGCAAGAAAGATGTGGGCGATGAAGTCTTTCACACCTTCACGCATCTGCTCGACATCGGCGACTGGGTCGGTGTGGACGGCAAAACCTTTGTCACGAAAACGGGTGAGCCCAGCGTTCACGCCAACACGATGACCGTGCTCGGCAAATCGCTTCGACCGCTGCCGGACAAGTATCACGGCTTGCAGGATCGCGAGATCAAATATCGCCAGCGTTATCTCGACCTCATCAGCAATGAACAAAGCCGTGACACCTTCGTCATGCGCAGTCGCATGGTCGCAGAAATCCGCGCCTTCTTCCATCAAATGGGCTTCCTCGAAGTAGAGACGCCCATGATGCAAGACGTTCCTGGAGGTGCCGCCGCCTCGCCGTTCGAGACTTATTTTAAGGCGCTCAGCCAGACCATGTATCTCCGCATCGCGCCCGAGCTTTTCCTCAAGCGATTGCTGGTGGGCGGCTTCACGAAAATCTTCGAGCTGAACCGCAATTTCCGCAATGAGGGACTCAGTCGTCGTCACAATCCCGAGTTCACCATGCTGGAGGCGTATTGGGCTTTCAGCGATTTTGAGCAAATGGCTGATCTCGTGGAGAGCATGGTCTGTCATCTCGCAGAGAAATTTTGCGGCGGACTGCTGATCGAGCACAAAGATTCCGAGGGCGTCGTCACCCGCACCATCAACCTCCAGCGCCCGTGGAAGCGCGCTGCATATAAAGACCTCATCATCGGTGTGGCTGGCGCGGATTGGTTTTCGCTTGATACCGATGCCAAGAAAACGCGCTGCCGCGAACAACTTCACGTCGAGGTCACCGAGCACATGGTGGACTACGAAGTGACGCAGCATGTGTTTGAAAAGCTTGTCGAGGAGAAGAGCTTCGATCCGCTCTTCGTCACCCATAGCCCGAAGGAACTCGTGCCACTTGCCAAGCAGAACAAAGCCGACAACTCCGTGGTTGATGTCTATGAACTCGTGATCAATGGCCAGGAAATCTCACCCGGTTACAGTGAATTGAACGACCCCATCGTTCAGCGCGAGCGCCTGGAGCACCAGGGCGGCGAGGAAACACAGAAGACGGATGAGGAATTCCTTTTGGCGCTGGAATACGGCATGCCTCCCGCAGGCGGCATCGGCATCGGCATCGACCGCCTGATCATGATGCTCACGGGAGCTGAGAGCATCCGCGATGTGGTGCTTTTCCCGCAGTTGAAGAAGAGATCAGAGTGAATCATGCCGCGCCGGGAACTTCATCACCCTCATCAAGTCATCTCCTGGCTTGAAGAATGGGGAGGCGCGCTGAAAGAGCCGGGTTGCCTGACCTTGATCGGTTCCGCCGCCCTGCTCTGGCATGTGGCCAGAATCGGGAAGGACATTCCTTTGCCGGAAAACAGCATGGACGTGGATCCGGTCACGGATGACGAATCGGTAGCGGAACTGGCTTACGACGCGCTCATTGGCAGCGAGTTCGAGTTGCAGCATGGCTGGCATGTGAACCTCATGCCTCGTAGCGCTCTCAATGCTCTGCCGGACGGGTGGAAGACTCGCGCGTCAGAGGCTGTTTACGGAAAATTGACGGTCATTGTGCCTGCGGTGCCGGACCTAATGGTGCCAAAACTGGCCCGCGCTGAGCCGAGGGACTTGCATCATGCCGCCTTCATGCGAAAGTTGGATTTGCTATGAACGCCATCAGTCCGGCCAACGCCTTGCTGCCGCAAGATGAAGCGCGGCTCGAATACGGGCGACTGCTCTGGCGCAAACCGACTGCGCGCGAAAGGCTTCTCCGGCACTGGAGTGATCCGCGCCATCCCTACTCTGAGCGTTTTCTCCGCCAATGGAAACCGTGGGTGGAAAAACTTCTACAAGCTCCCGCCAATCACGACGCCGAGCTTGATGTAGAGCTGCGTGTGCAGGGCCTGAGTTTGCGAGTGCTCGTGCGCGAGATTCCCCCCGTGTTGGGCAGCTTTTATTGACCCTGTGTGGACTGTTTGCGTGGTAATATCGCTGAGGCACAGGTAATAGGAGATTCTTCATTGCATGAAGGGTGATTGCGCGTAGCATCACGCCCCCTTTTTTATCAGCATGACACAACCAGTTCCCGGACAACGATGGGTCAGTGACACAGAACCTGAACTCGGGCTGGGTATTGTCTTGAAGGTGGAATACCAGCGCGTGGAGATGCTCTTTCCAGCGGCGAACGAGCTGCGCCAATATGCGCTGAAGACCGCGCCGCTGCGCCGTGTGGAGTTCAAGGAAGGCGACCGCATTCAGTCGCACGCGGGCGAGGAGTTCGTGGTCAATGCCGTTGAAGAAAAGAACGGACTGCTCATTTATCAGACGGACAAACGCCCGGTGCCGGAGGCGGAGCTGTCCGATGCCATCAGTTTCAGCAAGCCCGATGACCGCTTGCTCGGCGGGCAGGTGGATGACTTCCGCACATTTGAGCTGCGCATGGAGGCGCTGCAGCGTCGTTGTCTTATGCGGCAATCGCCGGTGCGCGGTTATCTCGGTGGACGCGTGGATTTGATTCCGCACCAGATGTCCATCGCGGGCGATGTGGCCTCGCGCTTCGTGCCGCGCGTCTTGCTGGCGGATGAAGTAGGCTTGGGCAAGACGATCGAGGCTTGCCTGATCCTGCATCGCTTGCATCTCACGGGTCGCGCGGAGCGGGTGCTGATCTTATTGCCGGAACCGCTGGTGCATCAATGGTTCGTTGAACTGCTGCGCCGTTTCAATCTGATGTTCAGCATTTATGATGCGGACCGCTGTGACGCCATCGAGAGCGATGATGGGGCTGGCAACCCCTTTCTGGAAAGCACACTGGTGCTCACCAGCATTGGTTTTCTTTCCACCAACGAACAACGTCGCGAGCAGGCACTGGCCGCAGGCTGGGACTTGGTCGTGGTGGATGAGGCCCATCACCTCGAATGGTCGCCCGCAGGTGCCAGTGCGGCTTATCAACTGGTCGAGCGGCTGGCTGCGAAAACTCCCGGCTTGCTCCTGCTCACGGCCACGCCGCAACAGCTCGGCCCGGAAGGACACTTTGCGAGGCTGCGCTTGCTCGATCCTGATCGCTATGCTGATCTCGCGCAGTTTCTCGAGGAGGCGGATCATTACGAACAAGTCGCGCAGGCGGTGGACCGGCTGGTGGATGGTAAGGCATTGTCAGCCCAAGATGTCGCGACGTTTGGGAAAAAATCGGAGCGCATCCGCCAGCAGTGCGAGGAACTCAAAAAAGGAAAGACGGCACTCTTGCCGTCTGAAAACGATCACGATGGAAACATGACGACAGGAGTGTCGTCAATCCCTGGCGTGCGGGCGAAGCTCATCAAGGAACTGCTCGACGAATTCGGCATCGGCCGCGTCATGTTCCGCAACACCCGTGCAGCACTGACCGGCTTCCCGGAACGCAGGGCATTGCTGGTGCCGCTGAAAGGTGAAGTCGTGATGGAGGCCAAGGTCAAATGGCTCGCCACTCTGTTGAAGAAACTCAAGGAGGAAAAAGTGCTGCTCATCTGCCGCACGCGCGAACTGGTCGAGGAGCTTCATGAGGCCCTGCAACATGAGATCAATGTCGCGGCCTCGCTCTTCCATGAAGGACTCACGCTCCTGCAACGCGACCGCAACGCGGCTTCGTTTGCCGAGGAAGATGGGGCGCGCATCCTGTTGTGTTCGGAGATTGGCAGCGAAGGGCGGAACTTCCAGTTCGCGCATCATCTCGTGCTCTTTGATCTGCCAGATGATCCTGAACTTCTGGAGCAACGCATCGGGCGACTGGACCGCATCGGCCAGACTTCGTTGATCAATATTCATGTGCCATATATGAAAGGCACTTCAGAGGAGGCGCTGGCGCGTTGGTATCACGAAGGCTTGAATGCCTTTGAGAAAAACCCGCACGGTGCCACTGAAATGCGCGCCGCATTGAAGGATGACCTCGATGCCCTGCGCGAGACTTTCGATGCCAAGAAGCTGACGAAGCTTATTGGCGACACCATCAAGCTGCACGCGCAAGTCACGAAGAAACTGGAGCGTGGCCACGACCGTCTGCTGGAATTGAATTCCCATCGACCCGAGCAGGCGGCGGAGACGATCCATGCCATCCGTGTGCTCGATGAAGACCATGATTTCGAGGAGTTCTTCATCCGGGTGCTGGAACATTTCGGTGTGGAGATCGAAGACCACGGCAACCGCGCCTATGTGTTCAAGCCCGGTCATCTCTTGAAGGAATCGCTCCCCACGCTCACGGAAGAGGGGATGTTCGTCACCTTTGATCGCACCCGCGCGCTGAGCCGCGAGGACATGGGCTTTATCAGTTGGGATCACCCGCTGGTGCGCGGTGCCCTGGATCAACTCATCGGTGGCGAGTCAGGCAATTCATCGTTCGCCATCTGGAAGGGCGGCAAGGAAGCGATGTTGCTGGAAGTTTGTTTTGTCGTCGAATGCGTCGCCGCGAGTGCTCTGCATGCGGATCGTTTTCTGCCTGCGACACCCATTCGCATGGTCGTGGATCACGCCGGAGCCGATCACACTGCGGATGAAGACTTGAAAGATGCCCTCTTCCAAAAAGGCGATGTTATGCAACTGCTCGACAAGCCGGTGGTGAAACGCCGCTTCCTCCCCGCGATGCAAAAGCAAGCATTGGAACTCGCCGAAACGAAGATGCAGGAATTGATTTCCGTCGCAGCCGCAAAGATGGGCGAGCAGCTTCAAGATGAGATCGCGCGACTGGAAGACTTGCGCGAGATCAACGATCACGTGCGCCCCGATGAAATCGAAGGCTTGAGGAAGCAAAAGGCCGAACTTCAAGCCGCGATCAGTTCCGCAAGACTGCGGATGGACGCGCTGCGGTTGATCTTGCGGACGAAGTGACTTTTGGTGTGACGGGGTGGACGCGCTGCGTCCTTTACTCAGCGGATCTGCGATGCAATTTCTGACTAGACAGGTCAGAATACCGTGAGAGCTTCTTCCATGCGCACAGCAGTATGGCAGTTGCAGGAGGCGAAAAGCCGGTTCAGCGAGGTGGTGGAACGGGCCATTAAACATGGTGCGCAGACGGTGACCAAGCATGGCCGTCCCGCTGTGGTGATTCTTTCTGCCGAAGAATATCGGCGCAGCAACGGACCGAAGAAATTACTCCTTGCCGCATTGCGTCAGTGCCCCGAAGACCTCACCAAGCTGATGGGCAAGCGCTCCAAGGAATCCGCGCGCAAGATCAAATTGGGCTGATACCGTTAACCAGGCATGACTTATCTGCTGGATACCAATGTCATCAGTGAGGCCACGGCCAGGCGGCCAGACGCACGGGTGCTTGCCTGGAGCGTGTCTTACGAAGATGAGTGCTGCCTGTCTTGTGTCACGCTGGGTGAAATTTGGAAGGGCATCCATCTTATGCCGGATGGCAAACGCAAGTTGGGCGTTTCCCGCTGGGCCACTGGCATCGAAGGTGCCTTCTCCGACAGGGTTCTCGCTCTCGATACCGACATTCTGAAAGCATGGGGAAAGCTGTATGCCAGGCACGAAGCCAAAGGTTTCAACATGGGCATTATTGACAGCCTGATTGCGGCTACTGCTTTGGTGCATGACTTGACGATTGCGACGAGAAATACCGACGACTTTCCGCGCGAGGTAAAGACGGTCAATCCCTGGAATGCTTGAAAAGGCAGATGGTATTACTCAATCAACAGCAGGCACACCGCCTCGCTTCGCATCTGCCGAGAGATCGAAGATCGGCGTGTCGGGATTTTGTTTCTTGAAGTAATCTAGCGTCCAGGAGCTGGGGAAGAGCACCACATTGGCTTCGTCGGTGTCGCGCGCGATGCGACAACCGGTGGGCAATTTTAGTTCCGCCAGTTCGGTGTCGGTGATGCCGGCGCGTAACCAGCGCACGGCCTGGAAGGGGGCGGATTCGAGTCGCGAGGTGGCGTTGTATTCCGCTTCGAGACGATATTGCACGACTTCAAACTGCAAGGGGCCGACGGCGGCCAGCAGGGGAATACGCACCCCGGCATCGGGGAAATAGAATGACTGCACTACGCCTTCCTGCAAAAGCTGATCGAGTCCTTGACGGAACTGTTTGAACTTCGAGGGATTGGGATTGTGGATGTAGGAAAAGCACTCGGAAGGGAAGCGCGGAATCTCGTCGTAGTTCACCTTGCCGTCTTCGCTCAAGGTGTCGCCAATGCCGAAACCGGACTGGCCGACAAAGCCCACGATGTCGCCCGCGTAAGCTTCATCCACGGTGATGCGCTCCTGGCCGAAGAGTTTTTGCGAACTCGCGAGACGCACCTTTTTTCCGGACGGCATGTGCGTTGCGAGCATGTCGCGCTCGAACTTGCCGGAGCACACGCGCACGAAGGCGATGCGGTCGCGATGCTTGGGATCCATGTTGGCTTGAATCTTGAAGACGAAGCCGGAGAACGCCGGATCGTCGGGCTGCACCATGCGCTCGCCGGACAGATGGGGCGCGGGCGGCGCGGAGCGTTCGAGGAAGGCATCGAGCAACAATTGCACGCCGAAATTGTTCATCGCGCTGCCGAAGAATACGGGCGTCAGATGGCCGGCGAGGACTTCCTTCTCGTTATATTCCTTGCCCGCCATTTCCAGCATCTCCAGCTCTTCCACGACTTGTTTGTAGTCGCCCTCGCTGAGTTGCTCTTTGACAAATTCATCTTCGAGGCTGGTGATCTTTACCGGCGCGCGATAGGCCCCGCCTTTGGTGCGCTCGAAGAGATGCACTTGCTTGGTCTGCCGGTCGAATACGCCTTTGAAGAATGGCCCCGTGCCCAGCGGCCAGTTGACGGGGAACGCGCCGATGCCGAGGACGTTCTCCAGATCGTCGAGCAGTTCCAAGGGATCGCGCGTGGGGCGATCCACCTTGTTCATGAACGTGAAGATCGGCACGCCCCGTCGGCGGCACACCTCAAACAACTTGCGCGTCTGGCTCTCGATGCCCTTGCCCGCGTCGATGACCATGACCACGGCATCCACGGCGGTGAGCACGCGATAGGTGTCCTCGGAAAAATCCTTGTGGCCGGGGGTGTCGAGCAGGTTGATGCGATAGCCGTTGTAGTCGAATTGAAGCACCGTCGAGCTGATGGAGATGCCGCGCTTGCGCTCCAGTTCCATCCAGTCGGAGGTCGCGGCGCGCTGATCCTTGCGCGAGGTGACGGAACCGGCGAGCTGCACCGCGCCGCCGTAGAGCAGAAGCTTCTCGGTGAGGGTCGTCTTGCCGGCATCCGGGTGGGAGATGATGGCAAAGGTGCGTCGTCTGGAAATTTCGTCTCGCATGATTCTAAAGGGCGCCCAGCATGGGGCAGGGGGACAGGATGCGCAAGATGCTTTGACTCCAAGGGGCCGGTTCTTGCGTATAACTCTGGCACAACGCCATGCCCGTCATTGATTCCGATTTTAAACCGAACGCCTTTTTCCGCAACGGGCACATTCAGACTATCCTGCCCATATTTTGGCCGTGTCGGGTCAAGATGCCGTTTGTGAGGGAGCGCATG
>JAYVOH010000172.1:0-4258 GCA_043758025.1 Verrucomicrobiota bacterium | reverse complement strand
TCCAAGGCCGTGCGCCGCAGGGTGATCCAAGCCTCGTTCTCCAGATTTTCTCGCAGCGTGAAAGGTGGCTGGCTTTCCATCTCTTTGATCCTCAGCTCCAGTTGATTGATGCGCTTCTCCAGCAGGTCGTGCTCCGCCTGGAGTTTGTCCAGATCGCGGGCGTCATAAGCGTCCTGCACCTCCTGCCACAGCAGCTTGTCGCCCGGTGTTTGCTCAGGATGCAGGTCTGGATGCAGTTGCTTCACAAGATGATGATACAACTTCTTCAACTCGGCACTCTGCTCATCAGGAAGCAGATTTCCCAGATGTTGCTCCGCCTCTTGCAGCTTGGCGACCGCCTCTTCGACCTTCCTTTTCCAGAGCGCCTGTTCTTCCTGAACTTGTGTTTCAATTTGAACCATGTCCGGCTTCGCGCCGTGGTTCAGCGCTGCCTGCACCAGCTCAATCGTGCGCTTCAACCGCGCCACGCGAAACTGCGCCTTCAGCTTCTCTAGTTCCCACTCACCGATTTTCGTTTGATACAGCGCCAGCAGGTTTGGTCGGATGATTTTTGTGAGGTCATGGGCAAGTAAAAGCAACCGCGCCAGTTCATCTCGGAGCACGGCGTTCAACTCCGTGATGCGCTGGATTTCGGGATGAATGGCGGGTGTCATGACGCGGATGCAAAGGGTGCCAGCAGCGGGATCGTTCTACGTCCGTGGCGGCGGTAGATGATAAAGTCGGAATCTGTCGTGAAGATCCGGCAGTTCTCGTGTTTCTCGCTCAGGCGCACCAGACAAGCGTCGGCCAGGGACATGGGCACATTGCGGCAGCGGTGGATCAGCGTGCGAATAGCCTCCGTCTCTTTCATGAAATCAAACGCGACTATCAACGCGCCCTGATGCACCAGTGCCAGCAGATGATCGGGATCGATTCTGCCACGGCGCAGCAGGTGCCAGGCCTCCGCCATCACGGCCTCGCATGTGATCAACGGCTCGGTCAGACGTGCCATCTGGTCGCGCGCCCAAGCGTGGTGCGCATCGCTGCGGTCCAGGTAGGCCACGAGCGGCCCGGCATCCGCGATGACCATCTCGTTCATTTCGCGAAATCGTCGAGGTAACGCGGATCGGTGGAAAGATCACCCAGACCGCTGGCGGCAATACCGCAGAGGTGCTTCGTGCGTTCCAGCAGGCTGGCACCTTTTTTTGGACGTGGAGTAGCTGTCTTTTCCGCCAGCGTCTCACGCACAAACGCCGTGCGCGTCTTGCGCTTCGCACGAGCCGCGCGATCCACGGCGGCAGCCAGCTTGTCAGGAAGTTTCACGGACAGTGTTGTCATGTTGCAAATATGCCGGGCGGTGTGGAATCTGGCAAGCGGGAGATTCGAGCCTCCTGCCGCGTAAAATTCACCGCGGGTTCGGACGCGTGTTCTGAAGGGAGCGTTATAACCGCCCGCTTCGCTTCGACCACTGGTAACAGAAAGTTCTCGTTGGAATACAGCCGGGCGATCATGCGTCATCTCCATTCGCGGCGATCTCGCGCTCCATCTCCTCCCGATGCGTCCGCGCATAGTTCCACGCATTGGTCAGATCTTCGACGGTGAGCGACGGGTAAGCGGCCAGAAGTTCCGCATCGGTCTTGCCATTGCGGCGCAGCGATTCCAGCAGCCAGATGGGGATGCGCGTGCGAATGATGCGCGCAGAACCGCCACAGACGTTGTCTTGAAAGTCGATGCCAGGATGCGCATCCGCGACATCCAGTGCTACGAGCGTGAGGATGCGCATTTGGTCGCCCTTGGGCAGGTGGAGCACCGCGACACGGATGTCATCGAAGGTCGTCGGCATGTGCAGAGCGTTTCACAGGTTCTGAAATCAGTCCGTCACTTTTTCAGCGGGCAGACGAAGAAGGGAGCGCGGGCATTCGCTTCGCGGCTTCGCAGCATGCCCGCAATGAAAAAAACAAGGCGGCGCAGTCGCCTTAGCGCCTCCTTGGGCCGTTGCGATGAGCACTGGAAGCGGATGCGCTCTGCACGACAAACATGATCACGTCCAACAATCCTGCCAGCAGAGGCAGGAATAACGCAATCCTGCCAAAAAGCGGCAGACCCAGGATGACCACCAGCAAGCTCCACCCCACAAAACTCGCAAGGTATTTGTTCATGATTTCTTTTACCCTTACTTTTTTGTCTGGCAAGCTGCTTTGACACTCTGCCAGCAATTTGACGGCGCAGCCGCGTGGATGAAGGAAGCGGACAAGGAGTGTCCGCGCTCCCTTTGTGCTGCTTTCTTGATTATGGCCCGGTGAACGGCATCCGAGGAGGAGCAGTTGCCCACATCAAGGCGATCTCCTCGGACGTGAAGCCATAGGCTTGGTTGATGCGGTCGCTGAGAATGCGTTCGAGTTGCAGGGTTTTGACAGCGAGGGCGCGAGCTGGGTCAATGCTGCGGGTGTGTTCTTCACGCAGTGCTTGCAGGCTCGCGGCGGTGAGGGGTTGCTTCTTGCCGCGCAGTTTTTTCACTTCTGCGATGAAGGCGTCGGAATCGAGGTTGGTCAGGGCCGCAAGTTTCTGGCTGGGCTTCTCGATGGCGTATTCCACGCGCAACCAGTCGAGCACGGTGCGCTGCGTCTGCGGCTGGCTCGCGGTGATCAACTCGTTGTTACGCGGTAGCTGTAGCATGTCGACGGTTATAGCAAACAAAATCATTCAGTGGAAATCAGCCGTCCATTTTCAACCTTCCTCACAAGGAGTCCATTCTTAGCAACCCAGCCGAAAGGCACTGATCGCCGAAATCTCTGACGCCGTGCGCTTGCCTCCAGAGATGTGGCTCCTTCGATATTGTTATAGTTCTTCAAATACTCGGGAATCCATTTAGCAAAGTAAGACGCGAGCTTTTTGCCGCTATATGAAATAGACTAGGAATGATTGGTAATCGAGAGCATAGGAGCAGAAGAAGTGATCCACGGCTTGGTCTTCTTTCAACTTATCGAGCCCAGTGTTCAGGTGATACTGATATTCAAAAGAGCTGCCAACAAATGCCGACTTGATCTCCACTCCTTCCAAGTCGGCACCATAGCCAAACTTTCCTTTTTTGCCCGTCAAGATCGAGCCAAATAGCTCCCATGCAATGGACGGCACAGAACCGCTGGTCTTTAGGCCGTGCGAATTCAGCAATTTAATGAAATCTGTTCGGTTGATGTGCTTCTGATAAAATTCAAAGGCAGCACGAAAATGAAGTGTCATCACTTGCTGCCTCCTTTTTGAAGTAAATCAGCAGCAAGCACATCGAGCGCATCGGCAAGCTTGTGGATGTTGATAAGGCTGACGTTCCGTTTTCCCCGCTCAATGCCGCTGATGTAGGTGCGATCCAAGCCGCAGTCCAAAGCCAGCTTTTCCTGCGAGAGGCCGAGTTTGAGTCGTGCCGTTCTGACACGATCTCCGAAGTTTAATAGCAAACGAGCTTCATCCATTTATGGGATGTTCAGTTTCTCACTTTCGTTGCCTTCGAGTCCACGGACTATGAGTCACAACAGCAGCTTCTGTAGGTTTATGATTTTCCTGGCTGAGCATGCCATTTTTTTTCATGTGCCAGCGGCACCAAAAGTTGATCAAAAAGGTGTGTGACTACTGGAACAACCACCGCATCACCCATGGCATTGTAGGATTCGTTGTATGAAGTCGAGAGCTGATAGCTCTCAGGGGCGCCCATTAGCCGAGCGGCCTCGCGTGGGGTAATCAGTCTGGAACTCCACTCGCCAGCGGCATGAAGTAAGAGAAATTGGCAACTACTTCCACCTTCAGCAGTGCGAAGACAACCAGAGAGATCATCGAAGCGCAGTTCAAGCACCTGTTTGCCATTGCGTGTGCGGCGGTAGCCTGGAAATACGGCGCGACGAGTTCTCGGGAGCCGATCAAGCAATTCTTGGTGTTTAGGGGCAACAAGCGAGAATAAAGCATTAGCACGCTCATCCTCGAAAACAGGTGCATTCCAATCAATAATATCGGTCAGCGTCTGGGGGCGTTTTGTCGGCCTCCCCATGGACCAGTAAACAACGTCATTCAAGATCACGGTGGCTTTCAAGACCGACTCTGGGTGCAACCAGTTCGGGCCATTGTCCTCGAAACTGCTGGTGTCGATGTGCTCCTGAACCGCCACTATGAATACCCTCGGCCTAGATTGAGGGGGTCTTCGCTGAATTGGGTGGGCATCGAGGGGAGCAGGATGGTATGCAAGGGGATGGATCAGAACAACCTTTTTACTTTGGCGCCGGGATTAAATTCA
>JAYVOH010000171.1:0-4265 GCA_043758025.1 Verrucomicrobiota bacterium | reverse complement strand
GGCGAAGTTCTATTGCTTCAAAATTAACCACAGCGGCATCAAATATGATTCCGTTCCGGTCGCTGATGTCCCGAAGGCTGGCGCCCCGGCCGCGCTGCAAGTCATCCCGCCGGAATTCGTCATCCATCCGGGTGGGAAGCATGCCTTCAAGATCCGCTCCATCGACAAGAACGGGTTTGTCGTCGCTGACGTTCCGAAGGCATCCTGGGAAAGCTTTATTCCTCCGACCGCGAAGGTAAAAGCCCTGCTCGACGGCAAGTTCAACGACTCCGGCGAAATCGTGGCCGAGCCTTCCGCCAAACAATCCGCCGGCGCTTTCAAGGCCACCGCTGACGGACTCGTCGGCACCATCCGGGGACGCATTATCTCGAATCTCCCCATTGAGCAGGACTTTGAGAAATTTGAGATCACCGAGGATCACGCCCCTGATACGGCGGGTGAAACCTACAAATTTGCGTATCCGCCGCTGCCTTGGATCGGCGCGCGGTTCAAGTTCGATGTGCGTGAACTCAATGGGAACAAAGTGCTCGCCAAAAGTTTCGAGCGTCTCCTCTTCCAGCGCGCCATGGTCTTCATCGGCACGCCGGAAATGCATGACTACATCGTTCAGGCGGATGTCATGACCGATGGCAATCGCCGCGCAAAATCTGATGTGGGCGTTATCAACCAGCGCTACATGATTGTGCTCAAGGGCAACGCGAATGAACTTGAAGTCAGTTCAAACTACGAGCGCTTCAAACACGCAGTTCCTTTCCAGATCAAGGCGCAGCAATGGTATGTCCTCAAGACCCAGGTGCAGGTGAACCCGGACGGCAGCGGAGTCGTGCTGGCCAAGGCATGGGAGCAGGGGCAGCCTGAACCTGCCGAATGGACGATCAAGGCGGAAACGCCCATTGTGCACAGACTGGGCGCTCCCGGACTCTTTGGCTTCACACCGCAGAACCAGATGCGCGTCTATATCGACAACATCAAGGTCACCCCCGGCAAGTAGAGAAATAAATTCCCCCAAACCCCAAGCTGAAAACATCATGAATCGAAAGTCTTTCAACCTGATCGCCGCTGCATTCGCTGTCACCGCCCTCCATGCCGGTGACTGGCCTCAATGGGGCGGCAGCGACTCCCGTAACATGGTCTCCGATGAAAAAGGAATGCCTTTGGAAATGATTTCGGGCAAGAAGGTCAAGGGCAGCCAGGAGATAGACCTGAGCACGACGAAAAATTGTCTCTGGGTCACGAAGCTTGGCTCCCAGTCCTACGGCACTCCGAACGTGGCCGGTGGGAAGATCTTCGTGGGCACGAACAACGAGGCTCCCCGAAACCCTCAGATCGACGGCGATCGCGGCATCGTGATGGTGCTTGATGAGAAGTCAGGCAAATTTCTCTGGCAAATGGTCACCCCCAAGCTCGGCGCGGGCAAGGTAAGCGACTGGGAGTTCCTCGGCATGTGTTCCACTCCTACCATCGTCGGCGACAAGGCTTACGTTATCACCAACCGTTGTGAAATCGTCTGCATCAGCACCGCCGGACTTGCCGCCGGCAACAAGGGCATGACCGATGAGGCCAAATACATGGCCGCCCCGGACAAGGACGGAAAACTTCAGCCCGGCCAGCCCGGCCCGCTCGATGCGGACATCATCTGGGTCTATGACATGCGCAAGGAACTCGGCGTCTTCCCGCATAACATCGCCTCTAATTATCCGCTCGTCGTCGATGGCAAAGTCTATGTCGCCACATCCAACGGCGTGGACTGGTCCCACAGCAATATCCCCGCACCGCAGGCCCCCAGCTTCGTCTGCGTCGATGCGGAGACCGGCAAATATGTCGCCGAGATTCCTGCCGCTGAAAAAATCAGCGAGAGCATCATGCACTGCAACTGGTCATCACCCACGACCGCGATGGTCAATGGCAAACGCATGATCTTCTTCGCCGCAGGCAATGGCTTCGTCTATGGACTCGGCACCGGCAATGATCGCAAGGAGGTCGAGAAGGATATTTTTGAATTGCCGGTCAATTTTAAATACGATGCCGTGCCCAAGGAATACCGTTTGAAAGAAGACGGATCGCCCAAGAAATATGCGGAATTTGACGGCCCTAGCGAACTTATTGCCACACCCGTTGTGGTGGACAACCTGCTTTACGTGGCCATCGGCCAGGACCCGGAGCACGGTGAAGGCGTCGGCATGTTGAGCTGCATAGATGTGGCAAACGGAGGCAAGACAGTCTGGACCTTTAAGGAACTCGAGCGCACCATCTCCACGGTCGCGGTCAAAGATGGCATTGTCTATGCCGCCGATTACACAGGGCGCGTCTTTGCGCTCGACGCGAAGACGGGCAAGCTCTTTTGGAAGTTCGATACCAAAGGCCACATTTGGGCCAGTCCTGTCGTGGTTGATGGCAAGGTTTACATCGGCAATGAGGAAGGTGAACTCTTCATCCTCGCCGAAGGCAAAGAAATGAAAGAACTCGGTCGCGTGGAATTCTCAGCGCCTCTGAAAAGCAGCGTCGTCCCCGCCAACGGCTGTCTCTACATCACCACCGAGACGCATCTATATTGCTTCAAAGAGGGCGCAAAGCCACAGTAACACAGGCTTCCAGCCTGTGTGTCGAACGGGTATCCTGCCCGTTCTTCATTCTCCCGCCTGAATCATCTCATGTCCGCTTCCGAAAAACTCGACTCCCACCTCAAAGAAATCATCCAATGGCACTTCTCGTCCGAAACGGGTTGTCCCTTCTGGCTCGAATGGGCCTCTAAAAACTGGGACCCACGCAGCGAGATCAAGTCCTTCGCCGACATGGTGAAGTTCCCGCACTTTCAGGACGAATGGCTTCGCGATCTCCAGCCCGAAGTCTGGGTGCCTAATGCCTTCAAAGGCAAGCCCTACAACATCTTCGAAACCGGCGGCACCACCGGTATGCCGAAGCAGCGCATCGGCTGGGACGACTACAAACACGACTACAGCGAATTCTCGACCAAGCTGAAGGACGAGCATTTCCCGCCGGGCAAGGCCTGGCTCATGATGGGTCCCACCGGCCCGCGTCGCTTGCGGCTGGCCGTCGAGCACCTCGCCCATGTTCGCGGTTCATCGTGCTACTTCATCGACCTCGATCCGCGCTTTGTGAAGAAGCTCATCTCGAACAAACAGTTCGACATCGCGCGGCAATACATGGACCACGTCGTGGATCAGGCTGTGACCATCTTGAAACATCGCAAAGTAAGTGCGCTCTTCACCACACCGAAGCTCCTCGAAGCACTCGCTGAAAAAGTGAACATCCATGAAGCCGGCATCTGCGGCGTGTTCTGCGGCGGCACCACCATGATCCCGCAATACGTCCGCTTCATCGTCGAAGAAGTGCTCGAAGGGAAAATCGGTTTCTACCCGACTTACGGTAACACCTTGATGGGACTCGCCGCCAGCGTGCCGCTCCTGCCGGAGGACAACTTTTCCATCACCTACTACGCCCCGCAGCCGCGCGCCGTGCTCCGCGTCGTGAAACCCGACGACACCACGCAAACGGTGGACTACGACACTTGGGGCCGCGTTGAGCTGACCACGCTCACGAAAGAATTCTTCATGCCGCGTTTCCTCGAACGCGATGAAGCCCTGCGCCGCAAGCCGCGCGCGCCTTATGAATGGGACGGCGTCGCCGAAGTCCGTCCGTTCGGCGCCATGGAGAACAAGATTGTCGAAGGCGTTTATTGAAGTAGCGGCGGCATCCTGCCGCCATTACTAATACCGATCACGGCACCAAATCCGCCACATCGGCATGAGCCAAGACAAGCCCGCCATCCAACGTCGCCAGCCTTCCGCCTCGTTTCCGGGAGAGTTCTGCCAGCCAAGCATCCGTCACTTGGCGGTGACCGCTCACATTTTGATGCCGCACATCTTCGTAGCTGAAACCAGCATCCCGGAATTGATGGCCCTGCATCCGTCGCAGTTGCGATAACGTCTGCCAGGCTGCAACGGCGGAGTTGTCTGCGGCTTTCATCATATACAAGCGGAGCAATGTCTCCTCTGTCACTGCACAGGTCGCAAAGTCACGGCTTTGGGCGTAAAACCACGAAAAGCAACGCGCATGATGCTCGTGCGACTTGATCGCGTGCGCAATCATCACATTACCATCAAGAAGCCAAGCCGTGCGTCGGATAGTTCAGTGTTCACGCTTCGGGGCGTGTCCGAAAGTTTGTGTTTCGGGTGATTGGGTTATGGTTTGGTGTTGGGCCGTGCTTTTTGATCCTCAGCTAGCTGAGGATCAAAAAATCGCGA
>JAYVOH010000170.1:0-12139 GCA_043758025.1 Verrucomicrobiota bacterium | reverse complement strand
AGGAGAACGCAGTCCCTCCCCAATACCGCTGAACAAGCCGCTTTCGAACTCCGCACCCCTTACCAGCGTTACCCACTCAATTCAGCGAAGACCCAATATTATTGCTGCATGAGAAAAATTTTCGGATTAACGTTTTCCATCAAATCTGCCCTGTGCAGTTGAAGTATTGCACTCCATGAACATCTACAAAGTCTTTAAAGGTCTGGACCAAGTCATCAAGGATTGGCCCAAAATGAAGTCCAGCATCAAAGAAATCGAAAAGAAGAATCGCCTGATGGAGAAGCGGTTGAACAAGAGCATGCAAGGCGGGGTGAGCTTTCGTGATAAATGGCCGACATTTGGAATACCCGTCTCACTTCCTACGGTGCCGACCAAAAGCTCCGTCTGCAAGCAGTCGGATTTTTTGCGCGAGCATCATAAAAAATGGTGTTCCACCATGAAGATTGAGCCTGCCTTCCACCGCAAACAGTGGGAATTTGTTTATGTCCTCGAATCGCTTTACCAGAGAGGAATGATGGCCTCTGGCAAGCGCGGTCTTGGGTTTGCGGTTGGCAGTGAGCCAGTTCCCGCCGTGCTGGCATCTTTTGGCTGCGAGATCGTCGCGACCGATCTTCATCCAGGTGCCGGCACGGAGAAAGGCTGGACACAAGGTAATCAGTTGTGCTTTGGAATTGATGACTTGAACAAAAATGGGATATGCGCCCCGGAATCATTTCGGCAGCTTTGCTCTTACCGGCCGGTGGACATGAATGCCATACCCGAAGATTTGAGGGATTTTGATTTCAACTGGTCTTCTTGCTCCTTTGAGCATCTCGGAAGCATCGAACGTGGTCTTGCGTTTTTGAAAAACCAGCTGCAAACACTGAAGCCCGGAGGCTGGGCGGTGCATACCACGGAATACAACATCAGCTCCAACGACGAGACAATGGAGGAAGAGAATTGCGTTATCTTCCGGCAACGCGACATTGAAAAAGTCGTGGCCGAACTGAAGTCGGAAGGGCATACGGTAGTGGAACTAGATTATTCCCTTGGATGGTTGCCGTATGATTACAAGGTGGACATGCCACCTTACGCACCTTCGCCGCATTTGCGTCTGCGGCTGGGCAAATTCGTCTGCACATCCATAGGAATCATCATACAGAAAAAGGCCTGATCATTGATGATCCATATTTGCGGACGGGTTTTGTGCGAGGTTGAAACTTGACCTTGCCCGATGTTCAGATTAGGTCGGAATTATTTATGTCGAATACCGCACGGCCATCATCATTGCTAATGGAAAAAGGCGTGCATCTTATTGGCGATTTCTTTGGTCAATCATCACTGTGCCAGTCTGGACGCGACGTCCGTGACATCATTCAAAGCCTGGGTGTGCCGGTGGAAGTGCTGGATCTGCCGCTTTCCACTGAACGGGTATCCAAATCTGGCAAACTTGATTTCAGCGAGGTGGAAATGAAACCACCCCAATCACCGGTGACGATCATCAACTGGAATGCTGATGCGCTTCCTTCAGTGGTATCGCGACTGCCGAAGGAATTTTTAAAAAACCGTTTCATTGTTGGCATCTGGTATTGGGAGACAGAAATTTTCCCGGAATCACACGCACGTGGATTCGACTATGTGGATGAAGTTTGGGTTCTTTCCAAATTCATCAGGGACAGCCTGGCCAAATCTTCGCCCGTCCCCGTCCGTAACTTCCCGTGCTACGCCCGCTCACCGAAACTTCCGGCGCGGATGGTCTTTCCGGAACCGTTACGGAATGACCGTTTTGTTTTTCTGTTTTGCTTTGATTATAACAGTGTGGTCCGGCGGAAGAATCCAGAAAGCTTTTGCAAGGCATTCATCAAGGCGTTTCCCGAAGACAAACCGGATGGCCCGCTCTGTGTGGTTAAGAGCGTGTCTGGGAAGTCGCATCATACGTTGGAATATGTTCAGCTACGGCGAAAATTCATCCACCGGCGCGATATCATTTTTATTGATGGCTGGCTGCCCGTGGAAGAGCGCGACTGCCTGATGGCCCGGGCGGGCTGTTACGTTTCGCTTCATCGTTCTGAAGGCCTAGGATTGACGTTGCTGGAAAGCATGGCGCTGGGCAAGCCCTGCATTGCCACGGCCTACTCGGGAAACATGGATTTTTCGACGGCAGAGAACTCCTGGCTGATCCCCTTCAAGATGGTGCCGGTGGGCCCGTGGAGGTGGCCTTATCCCCAGGAACACCTCTGGGCCGATCCTGACCTTGATGCCGCTGCCGCAGCCATGCGGGAGGCATTTGGCAATCCAACATTGCTGGCGGAAAAGGGGCGGTTGAGCCAGGAAAGTGTTCGCGCGCATCATTGTGCTGAAGCCGTGGGTGCCGACCTGCTTCAGCTTTTGGAGAAAGTCATTTCTTCCTCACCACGGCCCAAGCCATGGATGGAATCGTCCTCCGGCACGGTTGCTGATGGCCAGACGCTAACATCCAGCGAACGGCTCAATGCTCGGGAGTGGTTAACAAAATCCAAGGCCGCCGAAAAGCTGGCTCGCAAGAAGGTCAAGGAGCTGAGCACTATTCGACTGCCCAAGAAGGCCAAGAACTGCATGGAAAAAATGCTGGAATTAATCCGCATGCATGAGAAGACTCACGCCGAAATGTTGCGCGAGTTAAGCGCGGTAAAAAAGCGCCTGCATGGATTCCATGGACCTACGTTTGAGAGCTTGGTGCGAGACCGCGACTTGAACAGAAAAATACACCTGGCAACACTTGAAGTGCCGGGGATGTCTGGAGAGGATGCTTGATGGCCCTGTCGTTGAAAATGCTGCGCTGAGTGTTTGCCGATGGCTTTTTTGCATGCCAAAGTTCCTCTTATGAAACGTGCGCTTATCACCGGCATCACCGGGCAGGACGGAACCTACCTGGCTGAATTGCTGCTTGAGCTCGGCTATGAGGTGCATGGACTGGTTCGCCAGACGAATTTGGAGACATCGCAAGGAAGAGGGGTTTTGGAGAAATGCTCGCTGCATGTCGTCAGCCTCGACAGTTTTCATGGGTTATATCGGCTAATTTCAAAACTGAAGTTCGATGAATGCTACCATCTGGGGGCGGTGAGCTTTGTGGGCGAGCATCTCGCGGATGGATTCCATACGATTTTTGCCAACATCAGCGGCACCCATTATCTGCTGGCGGCACTGCATGAAATTCAGCCCCATTGCCGGTTTTATTTCGCCGGCAGCAGTGAAATGTTTGGTCGCCCCAAGAGCGCCCCACAAAATGAAGAGACCCCATTCCTGCCTAGAAATCCCTACGGCATCAGCAAACTCACCTCCCACCATGTCGTTCGCAACTACCGGGAAACCTATGGCATGTTCTGTGTGACCGGCATCCTCTTCAATCACGAAAGCCCGCGGCGGCGCCCTGAATTTGTCACGCGCAAGATCACACGGGCAGTGGCCAGGATTTCGCGCGGCCTTCAGGAGAAGCTGGAGCTGGGGAACTTGGATTCACGCCGGGACTGGGGTTACGCGCCTGACTATGTCCGCGCCATGCATCTGATGCTCAGCCACGACACACCGCAAGATTTCGTGGTCGCCAGCGGCACCCTCCACACGGTGCGTGAATTTTGTGAAATTGCCTTTTCCCATGCCGGACTTGATTGGAAGAAGCATGTGGTGACCGTGGAGAAGTTTTATCGCCCGGAAGAAGGCGTGCCATTGCACGGGAATCCTGAAAAAATCAAAGCTACACTGGGATGGGAGGCGACCCGTAGCTTTGAGGAAATAGTGCGGGAAATGGTGGAGTCCGATCTGAAAAATGTGTGATTCGCACGGTAACCATGAGTGAACCTTTTATCAGTTACGCGCAAAATTTTGAGGACGTCATGCTCTGGCGTGCCTTTAAGGGTGTGAAGGCCGGTTTTTATCTGGACGTGGGCGGCTTCGACCCGGTGAACGATTCCGTTACCCAGGCATTCTATGAACGTGGATGGTCGGGTATCAATATTGAGCCGGTGCCTGCACTCGCGAAAAAATTCAGGGAGTCGCGTCCACGTGACATCAATCTGATGCTGGCCGTGTCGGATCGCAAGGGTATGACCAAAATGTTCGAGATAGCAGAAACGGGGCTTTCCACCTTGGATGCCGAAGCGGCGAGATCGCAGGCAAACTCGGCCCGCAAGGTGATTGAACACGACATGGAAACCACGACGCTGGCTGAGATATGCTCCAGTCATGTGACCGGGGACATCCATTTTCTAAAGGTGGATGTCGAAGGGGCGGAAGCAGAGGTGTTGCGTGGAATGGATTTTGTGAAATGGCGGCCCTGGATAGTCTTGGTCGAAGCCACCAAGCCTGAATCGACCGAGCCATCGCATGAAAGCTGGGAACCCAGCTTGCTGGCGCAACAATATGAATTTCTCTGGTTTGACGGCTTGAACCGGTTTTACGCCAGCCGGGAAAAAGCCGGGGAATTACGCCAGCATTTCAATTGCCAGCCTAACCCGTTTGATAATTTTCAGATGCATCGCGAACTGGTGTTGCTCCAAAAAAATGAGCAGGCCCGAATGGATGCCCAGGCGGCTAATGATGCCCAGGAGGCCTGCGCCGCCGAGTTAAAGCGGATCAAGGAATCAAATCGAAAATGCAGACGCGAGGATCGGGAGAAGATTGCCGCACTGCTACATTTGCAGCGTCATCACCGATCCAATCCTCTGCGGGCGCTTGCGCTCTGGTGGAACCACAAGTTCAAGCCTGAACAGGATATTTAATCCTGATATCGTGCTATTGTGGCTGGCCGCCCAATGTCGGATAAGCGGGGTCAAAAGCGATCCGCCGATTCGCGTTTGAACCAGAGCTTCAGCGCGCGAAGGGGATTCGCGCTGTGATAGCGCATCAAATGACAGGCGCGATCCATCTGTTCCTTCTGCTGGGAAATTTCGTGCCTGAGCAGTTCAATTTTCTCCGCTTTCTTTGAAGCTTCCTTCTTTGTTGTTCTCAGTTGTATCTCCAAGGCCTCAATTTTTTCCAAAAGCATGAATTCATGCTGCACGAGGTTCTGGTTGGAGATTTCGTCCTGAGAAGGCATTGCTAACGATTCAGTGACGATTTTCATCGCCTCCGTTTTTCCAAAGCTCTCGAGATAACACCTGTGGTTCGAGGCGTGTTTCCTCCAATAGAAGCCGGCCGCATTCTCATCACCCGCCGCAGTGCTGAAATGCGCGAGCGATAGAATGTTCATTGCATCCTGCACCCGTCGCTCGAAGTGCCGGGCGTTCTTGGCCAGAATATGCGCGATGTCCCGGTTTTCACGGACAGGATTGCGGTCGCTGGTCTGAGGCCAGGACCGCAACCGATAGGCTGTGCAGAGAGACGGGACATATCCGAGGGATTTGCTGCGCAAGGCCCACCAGGCAGAATCGAAATCTTCGCAGAAAACGGTCTGGTCGAAGGCAAACGCGCCTCCGTGAATTTGGAAAGCGTGCTGGCGCCAGCTCAATAAATTCGCTGGAACGTCCCAATGGTAAAGGAGTTCCTCGACCATCTCTTCCTGAGTCAGCCGTTTCGGATCAAGCCTGCCTCCGGCCATCAGGCTGTCCGAATATACTTGTCCGTCATAACCGACGGCAATCCCGTCGCTAAATGCCGCATTCCAGCGGGGATTATCCAGCATGGCGCGGGTTTTTTCTGCCAATCCACCCGGAAGAAAATAATCGTCGCTGCCGAGGATGTGGATGATTTCACCATGTGCCATGCTTACGATTTCATTCATCGAGGCCGTCAACCCTTTGTTGACCTGATGTTCGATAAATTTGAAGCGGGAAAACTTGTCGGCGTTCAGTGCCGCCCATTGGCGGATGACCTCGGACGTTGCGTCTGACGAGGCGTCGTCGCATATGATTACTTCAAGGGATGGGAGTCCGCTGTTGAGGGTGCTGTTGAGTGCCTGTTCAACAAATCGTTCATGATTCCATGCAGGTATGGCGACGGTCACTAATGGTGTTTCTGGAATCATTGGTGATGGTTTGTAGTTCATTGAGCTTGAAATTGATGATCGCATAATCGGGCGACAGCATCAATGAGAAGCGCATGATCGGTGCAGCCTTATCGCCTGTTGTGCATACGGGACGTGGCAACGACGAAGACCAAATTTCAGGCGAGTGGCCTGACGACACACTCGCGCTGCTTCTTTTTTAGGGAAAAACGATTACCCACATGTCATCTCCATAAGTTCAATAGGCGTTGTCGCGCTTGAAGAAGGTCAGGAGCATGATCTGGAGGTCGAGCAGGAGATTCCAGTTTTCGAGATACCAGAGATCGCACTTGATGCGTTCGGAGAGGTCGGTGTCGCCGCGGAGACCTTTGACTTGTGCCCAGCCGGTCATGCCGGGTTTGGACTGGTGGCGGGCATTGTAGTGGGGGATGTTGTGCTTGAAGTTGCGGATGAGTTCTGGGCGCTCGGGGCGGGGACCGACGAGGCTCATCTCGCCTTTGAGCACGTTCCAGAACTGGGGCAGCTCGTCGATGTTCCACTTGCGGATGAAGGAGCCAACGCGGAGGCGGCGGGGGTCTTCCTTGGTGCTCCAGCCTACTTTGCCGTCGGCTTCGGCGTTGAGTTTCATGGAGCGGATTTTGATGATGTCGAACGCGCGACCGTTTTGGCCGACGCGGCGCTGGCGGTAGAAGATGGAGCCGGGGGACTCAAGATAAACAATGGCACTGAAGAGGGCGATGATGGGTGCGGAGAGCACCATTCCCACGATGGCGCCAAAGATGTCGAGCGAGCGCTTGAGCAGCACGTTGAGGCTGTTGTCCAGCGGCAGGCGATCCACGCCGAGGATGGGGGTGCCAGCCATCGTTTCGAGATTCAAGCCGGAGACAAAGATGCGGAAGCAGGACGGGATTACCTTGAAGGGCACCATTTCGCGCTCGCAGAGGTTGGAGAGTTCAACAATCTGGTCGCGGGAGCCGTCCATGTCGGCGGCAATGACCATGTCCACCTCGTGACGGGAAAGGAGTTGCTCCATGTTTTCGAGATTGCCGAGGCGGGGCACTTCGGCGCGGACTTTGTTACTGAAAAGGTCCGCGCTGCTGTCCACCCAGCCGATGACGTTGATGGCGGATACGGCGTCCTTGGAGAAGGAGCGGCAGAGGCGGGCGGCTTCCTCATTCCAACCGACGATGATGGTTTTCTGCTGGAGCGATTCCAGGATTCTAGGTTGTTGCAACAGCAATTCCAGCAGATGGCGCCAGCCGAGGATCAGGATCATGGTGCAAAGGCCGTTGATTACCGAATAGAGGCGGGAGATGGTCGGCTGGAACTTGAAGGTCAGCGTGACTGTGAGGAAAAGTGCCGTCCAGATGATGGCGCCCTGGATGATCTGGGACTTGATCCAGCGGGAGCGGAGCAACACCGAGCGATGGTAGATCCCGCGCCAGGCGAGGATGGCAATGAGGGAGAAACTGCCGAGCCAGACGTAGCCGGCGTATTGCTGGATGGTCATGGTATCTGGCACGCCAATGTCATGAATTGGGGTCTGAAAGCGGAGCCAGAAGGAGACAAGACCGCCGAGAAGGGCCATCATGCAGTCCCCGATGGCAGAAATGAAAACCCAGGAGTGAGAATTGTTGCTGGTTGTCGTGCGGGAGGCTTCTCTCTTTTCTGGAAAGACGGCAGATTCACGCGCTGGCGAGTAGCTCGGAGATGGGCTGGGCTGCCAGTTGGCAAAAGACGGGGCCTGTAGCGGCGAAGGCATTGGGAGACGGGAACCTAATCCAACGGCGTGATTTGTGAGTCGCGTTTCTAGTAATTCTCTCATGGTGTGGAATTTTGCCAGAGATGAGAATCAAAACAAGTAATATTATAATCATTGGTATTAATATTTTCTTTAGAATTAGCAAATTATCCAGTATTATTGGAATTTACGATTTGGTGATAGCGCCAACGATATTGACCTCTAAGACCAAAAATAGGGGGTTCGCAGCTCAGTGTGGACTAGCGTCGAGAAAAATCCGACAAGAACCGTTTGTGACACGTTTTTCCACAAAGTCCCCAATCAATCAGTTTGATTGATGGAAATTCTCACAATTGGCTGAAATACTCCGCCCGCCTGTCAAATATGCGACAAGCATTCCGACTGCGGCCGTGATGGCACAAGTGATAAAGACTGGGGTATTAAAGCTGAAAAATTGCCGCCAGTCCTGACTGGCCCAGACACCGAGGCTCTCGACAAGTCGAAGAAAATACTGTGGGAGATTGGGAATGTGTGCAGAAGGAGCAGTTTGGAAAAACCAGCTCAGAGGAACCCCGATCAGCGCTCCCGTGACCAAACCCCATTGGAGTCGCCTGTTCAGGAACTTTTCCATGACCCAGGCGATGCCAAAGGGCACGCCGACTAGGTAGGTGAAGTCCAGCAGCTCATTGTATTGGAAGGCCACACCGCCCATCAGGGCGTCAATGCTCCGGTGCATAACAATAAGTGAAACCCCCATCACCAGCGCGAGCAGGCGGTTGCCAATGGCCAGGATGCACATGGCCTCCAGAATAATGCCGCTGCCAAAGATGAGGCGGGATAACCAAGGGTGATCAAGCAACCACAGGGCGTCGGCTGGAATGCCGGGCCACGGGTGGTCAACCTTGTTCAACCACGTTTGACGCTCGGTTTTAATCATGTCCAGCGGGAAAAAATTGGCCTTCCAAATCCATTGTCCCTTGGAGATGAGCAGCTTGGTAATAACCGAGACAAAATACGATCCCGCAATCAGCGTGACCGACTGCCAAAGTAACCAGCCTCGCAACAAGGCGTCGGGCGGGCGCAGCGAGAAACGCCTCTCGGCGACCATCTGCCAGAGCACGCAGCCCGATTGGACAATGAGCAGCAGGCTGACAATCTGGTTTCCATGATGGGTGCTGCCTTGCGAGTTGAACAAGGTGAAGGGAAGAACATGCATCACGGCCAGGACTGGCAAGGCCACGGGCAGTGCGATTCCAGCCACATAAAAGCCCAGTAATCCCGAGATGACCCAGCGCCAAATGTCGTAAGTATCGGGGTTGGAAAGCCAGGTCAGATGAAAGTCGAATGGCTTGAGCAGCTTGAGCAGGCCGACGGGATTTGGCTCAATGGTCATACGGAGAAATTTTTCGTCAATGCGCAATGTGTAGAGCACAATTAGGGCAAAACACAGCCTGGTGATGAAAGATTCAAGCGCGCCCACTTCAGGGCGCCGGAACCAGCCCGAAAACATCCAGGTCACGATTTTTTTCATTCTCTGGCCAGAACCTCCGCGTTTTCCGTGACTTTGCCGTCTCTGTAGCTGACATCCACTTTTTGCAACATGAGCTTATCCGGCAGCGTTTTTTTCATATGCTTGGCATAAAGACGGAGCTGGGCAAAAATTTCCTCCCCAACCTTTTGCTGCAAATCGGGTGTCAGCGAGCTACTTTTGAGCTTCCATGGTTTGCCAGCTTCCTCCGCTTTTTTTCGATACATTTTACCTACCTGCGGAGAGGTGCTGCCGGTTAAGTCCGCTATCGGAATCGGCTGGCCGGCAGCATCGGCCACAATATAATAGGAGCGATCCGCCCCTGGATTGGAATACATCGGATAGTGACTGAACGGGTAGTTCTCTTCTAACAAGAGAGAAACGGCACAGTAAAGAGCCAATATGGTGATTGGAGTGTTGCGCAGCCACTTCCAGACAGAGCCCATCGGTCTCGAGTGAGGAGAATCGGTGGGTGGAGGGCTGGTTTGAGGTGAAACCATAGGATATTTCCGTCCGTAGCCTAAAGGGTAGCCATAAACAAGTCGCGCTTTGTTATTCACATCTCTTAAATTGTTGCTTGTATTAATTATACATATGTAGTATATTTTCAATAAATTCAGCGGCTTTCATCATGAAACTCCGTCTTTCTTCACTCACTAAAACTGGCCGTAGCCGGACCGGTCATGACGCCATCGCGTCTGAAAATCAGACGCTTGCACCAGCTTCATCTTCTGACGCTGGACGCTACTGGGTGCGAAGTGAGAAAGTCGTGCTCACCGTGCTCTTGCTGACCCTTGGATTGTTTGTCATTCACGCTCAAGAGGAGCACCTCGTTACGGTGGTTGTTTCCAATAAAGAATCCGCTGTTACGCAGCGCTTCAAACCCCAGCCGAATCCACCACCAGAGCCGCGTCGCGTTCTCCAGCCCGTCCACCGTTATCAAAACGTCGAAGATACCCAGACCGGAGGTCGGCATCAGATCGAGCAAAAAATGAACCCTTTCTTGTCCTATACCCATCTGGGCACGGACTTTGGATTCATTGGCGCGGGAGAGGGGGGGTTGGGCTGGGAAGTGGGGACGGTCTGTATCTCCATGCCTCCGGGTTATTGGGGCGGGATGTGGCACAGCCTCGCTGGTCTGGGGGCTGATGAGGGCCAATCGCTTGATTTCCGCGCGTGCTATCCGCCCGCCATCAAGCAGCGCTTTCAGCCCCGGATCATGGGGTTTGAAATGGGTGTCCGCGGCAAGGGGTCAATCAAAATTGAAATCAAATCAGTCAAACAGGAAATTCTCTGGTTCCACAGTTTCCCGGTGGACAGCACGGACTTGCACACGGTCGTCGCCCCGATCAAACCGGATGATGTCGGCCCTGCAAAATTCATCAACTGGGTCGCGGAATCCGGCACGGATGCCTGCATTGATTCAGTGAACCTCGTGGTGCAAACCCCGGACATCCCCTTTGATGAATACATTTTTCTCTCCAGCTACGCCAAGCTCGCGCGCTGCTACAGCTCCAGCACGGGCTTCGTGCGCGACCGGGCGCATATCAGCGACGGCAGTTTCGACAACGTGCCCGCCACCGGTTATTTTGCCCTGGCCACCGCCCTGGCGGCGCGGCGCTGCATTGTTGATGAAGAATACGCCCGTGGCATCCTCGTGCGCATCCATGATAATGTATCGAAGCTCGACCATGCCTCCGGTTTCCTTCCGCACTTCATTCATCGACGCGCTGACGGCGTGTATGTGATCCTTCCGGGCACGGAATATAGCACCGTGGACACCAGCATTTATTATCACTGCATGTTGCTTGCCGCGCAAGTGCTCCACGATAGCACGCGCATCGCCCAACTCGCCGAAGCCGTCCGCCACATTTCGTATGCTGACTTCGTGGATTCCGCCGGGTTTATCCGTCAAGGTCTTCGTGAGGACAAGACCACCATGCTGCCCGGTTCCTGGCGTGATTGGGGAGGGGAGACCGCGCTGGTGCTTGCGCTTGCCAGCATGTCCCAGCAGCCCCCGGTCCTGCGCATGGAACGCAATGCCCGCATCAATGAAGGCAGCGGATTCATTGCCGAGATCCAGAGCTTGTTCTATCCTGACTTCGATTCCGCGCGGCCCGATGCCATTAGCGGACAAAACTGGCTGGCGGCACGCCAAAACATGTTGCAACGGCAAAAGGAATACTTCCCTAAAAACTGGCCGGAGAGCCGAGCCGCCGCGCTCGGAATTTACGGACTATCAGCCGGTGAGTCGCGGCGTGGTTTGGGTTACAGCGTCGGCGGCGTGGATCTGCTTAATCAGACGTTGATTCATCCCCATTACATCCTCATGTCGGCGTGCCTCGATCCGCAACCGGACAATGTCCACGACCTTCTCCGGCGGATGGAAACAGGACATCTGTTTCCGCCCTGGGGCATTGTCGAAAACGTCACCAAAAACGATGCCGACGAATATCTCCCCATGCAGGGTGCCCTCAATGCCGGCTTTGAATGTCTCAGCGCCTATCATCTTCTCGCGCGGCATCGCGGCATGAAGGACGAGCTTTACGAGGCCGCCAAGGAGAATTCCGAACTGCGCAAAGCCGCAGCTATGTTTTATCCTGCAGATACCACTTCGTTCACGCTCGGCAGCAAGACCAGCAGCCCTTCGGATACGCCGTAGATTCGCGCCCCGTCAAGAGTCGCGAGTGCCTCGGCATCGGCCGCAATGTTGGCATCGATCTTTTCCTGCGTCGTCGCCATTCGCAGCGGCTGCCGTGTCGTTGGACAGCGGAGAATGTTTAACAACGTATCGTCCAGCATGACGTAATGATTTCACAGCCATCCCACAGGCGATTGAAGTTTTGAGGTAAAGAGTGCTGACTGAGGGCGAGAAGCGGCTTGATTTGGAGTGCAATGTCAAAATCAAAAC
>JAYVOH010000169.1:0-4275 GCA_043758025.1 Verrucomicrobiota bacterium | reverse complement strand
ATCAGGGCTTGCAAGGGGGATCGCTTTCTCTTATCAAATGCCTGTCAACCAGACCGCTGAAATCTTAACGATTTAACGGAAAGAAAAATTCCCCCCTTGCTGCCGACTCAGCGCTATAATCCTTATATTGCGGACGGACGCGTCGCAGTAGTGCGGGATTCAGAAAAGCGCATCTTGCCAGCATTCATTCTCTTGCTTTTTCTTGGTGCGGTCGGTGCACACCGCTTTTATATCGGAAGAGTAGCCAGTGGCTTGTTTTTACTATTTTTCAACATAGTTGGAATTATCTGCGCATTTTCGCGCGAAGACACAATTTTTGGCTTGGGTGGCCTTTTTCTTTTCTCCGTGGGTGTTTGGCTAATTATTGATTTCATCCGCATCGTCGTTGGCTCAATGACCGATGGTGACGACAGGACAATTAAAAAGTGGACATGAAAGCCTAAGTAAGACGTGACACCCATGATAAACGCGCCCAAAAGACCGGACTTCGACCGTGCAACTGTTCTCCAGATACTGGAGTCTGCCTTTTACCGTGCCGCCGAACAAGACTACGCCAAAGGCTATATCATTAATGAGGAAGACGTTCGGGCGAGCGTCTATCGCTACGTCCGCAACAGCCTTGACTTGGTTCCGCTGTGGCGCGTGTTCACCAATCTTTCCTCCTTCTCGTCGCCTGACACTGAGCAAGGCTTCTTCAAGCCCGACTTAGTTTTCTTCCACTCTCCCGGAGACGAGTATTCCCCTCGCGTCGAGATATTCGCCGAAATCAAGCACTGGCCCGACCAACCCAAAATCGAGGCCGACCTCGCCAAACTCGATAAGCTACGCAAAATCTACCAGCCTGAGTCACCCGATGTAGCGTTCTTCGCCATCGTCGGCACGGATATTCCTGCGGACGATGCTCTTAAACTCACGCTCGCCCTCAAGAGCAAGCATCCGGACGCGCACATCTGGCTCAAGCCTCATGTGCAGCCTGACGGTTCTGCTATATATGATGGGCCGTGGGACTTAGCCAGCGGTCTCGACCCATGGCGGAAGCGTCTTCGACATCTCTCATGAAGTTACTTATGAACATGGTTATCATTGCGCGAAGCCGCGATGATAACGGTGGTTGAAAAATTCGCGGTCGGACCTGGACTACCTCAAACCTCCTGCGTCGGTTTGTGCGGCACCAGCAAATCCGGTGATTGCGTGCGGGCTTTGGCGCGTTTCGCGGCCTGTTTCGCAAAGAACTCTTGCGAGCGCAGTGCTTTCCCCTTCTCGGCCTTGAGGGGCACATAGACTCCCTCGGAGTTCAGCAGCCGCGCCTGCACGTTGTCGGCGAAACACGTTTGCAAAATATCTTCAAGCCGGGCTTTGGCGTCGCCGTCTTCAATGGGGGTGAGCAATTCCACGCGCTTGCTCAGATTGCGGGTCATGAAGTCGGCGCTGGCGATGAAGACCACCGGCTCGCCGCCCTGCCGGAACCAGAAGATGCGCGCGTGTTCCAGATAACGGTCGATGATGCTGACGACGCGGATGTTTTCGCTCATCCCCTTCACGCCGGGGCGCAGGCAGCAGATGCCGCGGATGTTCAGCCGCACCTTCACGCCCGCGCGTGACGCGGCGTAGAGCGCCTCGATCATCTGCGGGTCTTCCAGTGCGTTCATCTTTAGCATCACCTCGGCCTTGTCGCCCTGCTTGGCGCGCTCGATCTCGCTCTCAATCATTTCGAGCAGCCGCTCGCGCAAGCCGAACGGGGCCATGCTGATTTTTTGGAAATGCACAAAACGCGAGCGTCCGGTGACGGTGTTGAAGAACGATGACGCATCCGCGCCATATTCCGAGCGACACGTCAGATAGCTGATGTCCGTGTAGAGCTTCGCGGTGGACTCGTTATAGTTCCCGGTTCCAAAGTGAATGTATCGCGCGAGACGCCCGGATTCCCGTCGCAGGACGAGACAGATCTTCGCATGGGTCTTCAATCCCCGAACGCCGTAGATGATCTGCGCGCCCGCTTTGAGCAAATCTTCCGCTCGCTCCAGATTGCGCGCCTCATCGAACCGCGCCTTGAGTTCGACCAGCACGGTGACGTGCTTGCCCGCTTCGGCTGCGCGAATCAGGGCGTTGATGATGCGGCTGTTCTTGGCGGTGCGATATAGAATCTGCTTGATGGCGACCACATCAGGATCGGCGGCGGCTTCCTCAATGAGTTGCAGCACCGGCTCGAAGGAATCGTAGGGATGGTTCAAGAGCACATCGCCCGCGCGAATGATCTCGAAAATGGATTTTCCCGGTTCAATCTCCGCAGGCATCGTAATCGGCCACGGCAAGACATTGAGGGCATCATGACCGGGAATCGCAGCGATGGAAAAATACGCACGGAGATCGAGTTCGCCCGGCACCACAAAAGTCTGCGGTGCCCCTGCCCCGCTGAGCCGTTGGATCACGCGCGTGAGTTCGCGCGATGCGCCCGCTTCGATCTCCAGCCGGATGGTCGCGCTGGTGATGCGGGCTTCCAGCAACTCCTCCATCTCACTGGCGAGATCGAGCGCGCTCTCGTCATCCACGGCGATATCCGAGTTCCGGCTGATGCGGAATCGCGCGGTGGCCATGACTTGTTCCTGCGGAAAAAAATGATGAAGGAACAATTCAACGAGGTCTTCGAGATTGATGTAGGCGTGACCGCTGCCGCTTTCCGCGTCCGGGATTACCACCTGCCGGGGCAGATTGGATGGAAGCGTGAACATCACTCGACGCGACTCGGGCGCGTCCGGGGCTTTTACTTCAGTGAGCAGCACGATCTGGAGCGCGGGCAATTGCAGCGGCGGCTCATCCGGCATAACCGCCAATGGCGAGAGCACGGGAAATATCTGATCTTTGAAATGATCTTCCAGAAACGTCCGCTGAACCGCCGTCAATTCCGCAGGGCGCATACGTCGGATGTGCTGCTTGTGCAGGGCAGGCAGCAGCTTCTCATCGAGCAGCGCGTATTGCCGGGCCATGAAAGCCACGGCGCGTTCGCGAATGAGATCAAGCTGCTGCGAAGGCGTGAACCCGGCGGCATCTTTGGCCCGCTGTCCGCGATCCTTCATGATCTGCAAACCGCCCACGCGAACCATGAAGAATTCATCGAGGTTCGACGCGGAAATGGCGAGGAACTTCACGCGCTCCAACAAGGGCAACGACTCGCGCTCCGCCTCCTCCAGCACGCGTTCGTTGAAGGCCAGCCAGCTTAGTTCCCGATTGATGAAGCGATCAGATGTCATGCGAAGTTTTTGTATCATGTGCGAAGGACGATTTCGTAACCGTAGATTTCCTGGAAGATGTCGCACTTCCCGTTGATGGCGATCTGCTCGATGGTGGTGTCTTCCACGCCCGGCGTATCAATGAACAGGGTGTCGCGCCCAAGGCTGAGCTTGATCTTTTTGATGCGCTGCGAGTGACTGCGGTCAAGCGCATCCGCGATGCGGAGAATTGCCGCCAGCTTGAAGACCATCATGCGTTCCTCACGCGTGAGATCGGAAAAGTGCGGGTGATTAGGATCAGGATTGTAGCGCCGATGATAACGCGCGAGCAGCGCCACGATCACACGGTCGCGCGCGCCCAATCCGAAGATCTCGGTGTTGAGAATGAGATAAAGGCTGTGCTTGTGATGTTCCCGCTGGCTGACGAAAAGGCCGACCTCATGCAGGATGGCAGCGACGCGCAAGACGAGTTCGTATTTGGGCTCCAGCCCGTGGAGTTCCTGCAGTTCCTGAAAAATCTGTTGGGCGAACATCGCCACATGCTCGGCGTGCGGTCGATCCGTGGTGTATTTTTTAGCAACGATCCGTGCGGCCTGCAGCACTTCGTCCTGGAAGGTCTTGGTCTGCGGATTGTTCGAAAGCAAGTCCATCAGCAGGTCGCGCTGGAAGTCGCCTTCAGGAACCACGATGAGCTGGTCGTTAAAGCGTCGCGCCAGTGCGAGGTTGGTTTGCAACGCGGGAACCATGCCTTCAATGCCCGTGTAGTGGAGGTGCAGCTTGCGCACCATTTCATCCGCACTCATGCCGGCAAGCTTCTCGGTGTAAGCCTCCATCTTTTTTAGTTCGATGATGGACGCACCCTGCTTGGGCGCAACGATGTGCGGTGCGGCGCATTGAATCTCTGTGCCGATGGCAACGTGATATTCCGTGTCGTGATAGTGCGAGTAATCCGTCGCCAAATGATCGACCACGCCACGAATCTGCTCTTCAATGTGAAGGAGCCTCTGCGCGCCCGTGACTTCCTCATGAGCCACGGCTTCGCGCGTGC
>JAYVOH010000168.1:0-12154 GCA_043758025.1 Verrucomicrobiota bacterium | reverse complement strand
TCTGCCGACATTCTGCGACCATCTGAATCGGCAGAGGGCTGCCGACCCACTACTTGGGCTTCTCGGGCAGCGCTTCGGTGTTTTCGTAAACCGTCGGATCGGCCACACCAGCTAGCATGAACGCCTCGCGTCGCTCGACGCAGGTGCCGCATTTGCCGCAGTGGATGTCGCCGCCTTTATAGCAGCTCCAGGTGTGCGCGTAGTCCACCTGAAGCTTTGCGCCGCGCCGGACGATTTCCGCCTTGTCGCAGTCAATGAAGGGCCGCAGCAATTCAATCTGCGCGTAAGTTCCTTGTTTCATCGCCTCGGCCATCGCGCGCATAAACGGCTCACGACAGTCGGGATAAATCGCGTGATCGCCACTGTGCGCCGCGATCACTAACGCATCCGCGCCCCGGCTTTCTGCAAGTCCGCACGCGATGGCCAGCATGATGCCGTTGCGGAAAGGAACGACGGTGCGTTTCATATTGTCCGCTTCGTAGTGACCTTCGGGAATGTCGCCGCCGCTTTGCAGAAGATCGGACGCGAAAAGCTGGTTCACGAAATCGAGCGCGATCACATCGTGCTTCACTGCGAGCCGCTGCGCATGCCACGCGGCCATCGGAATCTCCTTGTGATTGTGCTTCGACCCGTAATCGAAACTCATGCAGCCGACGACCTCGTGCTCCCGCGCCGTCCAGTGCAGGGCGGTGACGGAATCCATGCCGCCGGAGAGGAGAACGAGTGCTTTCATAAAGTAGTTTCGGACTTCAGTCCGATCATCATTAGCATCTCGGACTGAAGTCCGAGACTACTTTTTAATGTCCACAACTACCCGCGCCGCATTCAGCGTCTTCGTGGTCATGCCAGTCCGGGAAGCGCGCCTCACAAGTGAGCTGGATGCCGCCACGGGCGCCAAATTCGCCGCGCACAACGATCTGCTTGGGTGTGCAGGCTTTGGTGAGATCGTCGAGGATGCGGTTCACGATTACCTCATTGAACGCAGGAAAATTGCGATACGAGGCGAGATAGAATTTTAATGACTTCGTCTCCACGCACAGTTTGGCAGGCACATAGACGATCTCGATGTGCGCGCAGTCCGGCTGTCCCGTGACCGGGCAGATGGAGGTAAACTCCGGTGCAGTCAGCGTAATGCGATAGTTCCGCCCCGGCGTGCGATTGGGAAAAGTCTCCAGCTTCGCTTCGTCAGGAGACTTCGGAAGTTTGTGTTCGCTGCGGCCTAGCAGCTTCAGTTTTTTGTCGCTCATGCGGGCATCATAGCCGTCGAAGTCGCGCGCGCGAGAAATTTACATTCATCCGTGGGGTTCATCCCCCCTTGGCGCTTGTTGAGTCTCGCACAATAGCATTACGCATGTGTTGGGGATGGTGCGGTTCATGTGGCAACTCTATCCCGCCGCAATCGCAGCTCCAGTCATATTGCTGATGTTTCAAAAATGCCCCGATGATATTCTCAACGTCTTCCATCATACCAGATGTTGCAGGCGTCGCGGTCATTCAACGAACGGCCCCGACCAAGAATCGTCCTGGTGATGAACGACAAATGCTCCCGGAATGTGTAGAGATGAATTTTGCGCGCGGAGGTGTGCAGGGGGTGGCGATGCAAAACGACGACGCGCTTTCCGCCTGCGCGGGCCAGTTTTTTCAAGCGCCGGCTGAATTCGATTTCTTCCGCAGCGAACAGTTCATGGCTGAAACCACCAATGCTGCGAAACGCCGCCGCCTCGCAAAAGATGAATGATCCGGCCAGCCAGCGGGTCGCGCGGCTGACCTGGTTCCAGAACCACGCTACCGCGAGCGGCAGCCGCAGCGGCGTGTCCATTTTCATGGTGCTGCCTCCGGCCAGACAAGTGCCGGAAACAATCTGCTCCGCCACCTCGGCGAACAGTTCCGCCGTCGGATGCGAATCGGCATCGACAAACACCAGCCAGTCGCCAGCGGCGGCGGCGGCACCAGTGTTTCGCGCGCGGGCGATCTGGTTCACCGGCTCGAAGACGACCCGCGCGCCAGCCGCCCGCGCGAGTTCCGCCGTGCGGTCGGTTGAGTTGTTGTCGCAGACGATGAGTTCCGTCTCCCAGCCGCGCCGGGTGAAGGCCGCGAGGGCCGCGTTGATCTCGCGCAATGACCCGCTGATCAAACGCTCTTCGTTGAATGCTGGGACGATGATCGAAATTTTCATTCTGGATTCGGAAAGCAGGGCCACGGATGGTTGATGCGGCAACAAGATAGCGCATCATTCGCAACAGGGCGTCCCCACCCTTCGTATTTCCTTTGTGCGTCACTCACAATCGCGCTAGTTTCCCCGCCCATGTCAGCCGCCCTGCATACCTCAACCATTCCGCAGCCAGATGCCCACGGCCACTTCGGCCCCTACGGCGGCATGTTCGTTCCGGAGACCCTGATGGCGGCCCTGACCGAGCTCACGGCGGTATATGAAGCAGCAAAAAATGATCCCGCGTTTAAGAGCGAACTCGACCGCTTGCTCACGGAATATGTCGGTCGCCCCACCCCGCTCTACTTGGCGGAGCGCTGGACGCGCGAACTCGGCGGAGCTAGGATTTATCTCAAGCGCGAAGACCTCCTGCACACCGGCGCACACAAGATCAACAACGCGCTCGGCCAGGCCTTGCTCGCTCTGCGACTCGGAAAGAAACGCATCATCGCGGAAACTGGCGCCGGGCAGCACGGCGTAGCCACGGCCACGGTCTGCGCCAAGTTTAATCTGGAATGCGTCATCTACATGGGGCAAGTGGACATGGAGCGGCAGGCGCTCAACGTCGCGCGCATGAGATTCCTCGGTGCGAAAGTGGTCGCCGTGACCGCGGGACAGGCGACGCTCAAGGAAGCCGTGAATGAAGCCATGCGCGACTGGGTGACGAACGTTCGCACCACGCATTACATCCTCGGCAGCGCGCTCGGCTCCCATCCCTTCCCGATGATCGTGCGCGACTTCCACCGCATCATCGGCGTCGAAGCGAGACGACAGATATTAGAACGTGAGGAGCGGCTGCCTGATTTGCTCGTCGCCTGTGTCGGTGGCGGCAGCAACAGCATCGGCATGTTTCATCCCTTCCTCGAAGACAAATCGGTGCGCATGGTCGGCGTCGAAGCCGGCGGCGAAGGAATCAAACCGGGGCGTCACGCCGCGCGTTTTCAAGGCGGGCAGCTAGGAGTTCTTCAAGGCACGAAGACCTGGCTGCTGGCGAATGCCGATGGCCAGATTGATCTCACGCACTCGGTCAGCGCCGGTCTCGACTACCCGGCCATCGGCCCCGAGCACGCGATGCTTCATGACCAGGGCCGCGTGGAATACACCTTCGCCACCGACAGTGAAGCGTTGCAGGCCTTTCAGGATTTGTCGAAATTCGAGGGCATCATCCCGGCACTCGAAAGCGCCCACGCCGTCGCGCACGTCACGAAGGTCGCTCCGAAGATGAAGCGCGATGAAATCATCATCGTCAACCTGAGCGGTCGCGGCGACAAGGACGTCGCTTCAGCGTCGAAGCATGTGTTTGGGGAAGAATTAAAGTTTTGATTTTGCCTGGCCGAAAGAAGCGAAAAATATAAAAGTCTGTTCATAGGGTTTTAAATTCTCTCGTTCTTTTCGGCATAATTCTGATTCATGCATTCAGACAATCCCATCTCGATCGACATGCGGCGGCTTGATTCCCTTTTGCGCGATCATGTTGCGCCCCATATTCCGGCTCCTGCGTCCGAATTTCGCATCCTCAATCTCGCCTGCGGCGAGTGCGAAGAGGCGGAGACACTGGTGAATTTTGCGAAGACGCAAACAAGCGGCGAGGCCACACTAATCGGCGCGGACATCCGCATCCGCGAAATTTTGCAAGCGCGCGAGCGTCACGCGAAGCTGCCCGCGGAATTTTGCTTGAAGATGCAACGAAGCTCAGCGCGCACAAACATCTCGGCGAGAACTTCGACATGGTGCTGCTCCGCCACCAGAACTTTTGGCACGGCCCGGAGTTGTGGAAAAAAATCTTCGAGCAAGGCCTAGAAAAGGCTGGCGACGACGGCTTGCTCGTCATCACGAGTTACTTCGACAAAGAACATCAACTGGCCCTTGATGCCTTGCGCGAACTTGGCGCTGAACTGGTGGTGACGCGGCACAACCTCGCGGCCAGCAAAATGCGCACGCCCGGCAAGAGCGTGGACCGGCATCTTGCCGTGCTTAAGCGCGTCCAATAATAGATATCACCGGCCCAACTGCCGGATCGTGCAGCCCTTCAATTTCAGCAGTTCCAGCACGCCGGACTTTCCTCCGAGGTGACCGGCGCCGACGAGCACCATGACCTGGCCGCCTTCCGAGAGATGCTGCATGATCGGCGCGATCCAGGCCTGGTTGCGTTTGTTGAGAAAATCCTCCATCAGCTCCGGGAACTTGTCGGCATCGCGAAACATGATTTCCTGGAGCTTGGCAAGGTCTCCGTCGCGCCAGGCAGTCAGAAGTTCATTGAAGTTTTTTTTCATCGACACGGCTTCGTCGAGCGTTTGCAGCAACAGCTCCTCCTGCAGCTTGTCCGACAGACCAGAGAACAGGCTCAGTTGATACTCCACGGTCTCGAGACCGGCACTTTTCTTGGAGTCCTTCGCGGCACGTTTCTCAAACCACGTGTCCAGCCCGCGATCCGCAACCGCGCCCAGCGCCTGATATTCCACGGAAGCAATGATAAGCGAAATGAACCAGGGGCGATAGCCTTTGAGCGTGGCGGTCGGGACTGATTTTTTCTCCGCCCATTCGAGCACCTGTCGCAAGGTTCCCGGTGCGACGTGGTTGCCCAGAGTGTCGTTGGCGGGATACGAACCCATTCTCTGCATTCGCTGCGCCACCTCGCCCGCGCCCTCGCTGCCGGGGGGAAGTTCAAACACCAGTTTTTTGCTGTCGCGGTAGGCCTGCTCAAAGACTTCCGGCAACGGATAATCTTTCTCCCGCATGAGATGAATCGTCCCCGCGAGGTAGATGCGATTCCCGTCTTTCTCAGCCACCCAAACCGACGATGGTCCGTCAGTTTTGGCTTTATCTTCTGCGATGCCGGAGGCAGCCGCAATCAGCCAGAGGAGTGCGAAAGTGCGCAGTGTCTTCATGATGATCGGTTTCACATGCCAGCGTGCATGATAACAAGGAACGCTGGCATAGAGCCAGCATTTCTTCCTGGCCTGCTTAAATCGTGCGCCGTTTGCGCTTGAAGTGAAGTTGCGCAACAGACTTGGCGATCATCGCTTCGACGGATGCGATTTCTTCAGGGCCGAGATCGGCTTCCTTCATACGGGCTTCGGCACGGGCCAGAGCTTCCTGCACTTGGGTCTCGTCAATGGCCGTCTCATTCATGGCCAGATCTGTCAGGACTCGCACGGTTGATCCCGTGACTTCGACCAGGCCTTCGCCCACCACAAATTCCTCGGTTTTGCCGCCCCGGACAAAGCGGAGTTCGCCGGGCTTGAGCATCGTCACCAATGGCGCGTGCGCGGGCAGCACACCCATCTCTCCCTCGGTGCAGGGAAGGACAACGGTATCCACATCGTCTGAAAAGACGCGAGACTCAGGAGTGACGATTTCGAGCTTTAGGGGCATAGAGAAAAAGGATGAAGGCGGAAGGATTAAGGATGAATCAGATGTGCGACTGTTGGCTATTTTATCCTTTCGCCTTCATCCCTCATCCTTTCATAGGTTAGGCTTTCTGCACCGTATCAATGCTGCCCTTCATGTAGAAATTGGCTTCTGGCACATCATCGTGTTTGCCATCGAGAATTTCGGCGAAGCCTTTGACGGTGTCCTTGACGGAAACATATACGCCGGGGCTGCCGGTGAAAACTTCCGCGACGGCGAACGGCTGGCTGAGGAAACGCTGGAGTTTGCGAGCGCGATAAACGGTCAGCTTGTCGTCGTCGTTGAGCTCGTCCATGCCGAGAATGGCGATGATGTCCTGCAAATCCTTGTAGCGCTGGAGCACGCGCTGCACACCACGCGCGACACGATAATGTTCCTCACCGACGACATCTGGCGCGAGTGCTTTGGAGGTGGACGAGAGCGGATCAACGGCGGGATAGATGCCAAGCTCGGCCAGCGAACGTTCCAGCACGACGGTGGAGTCAAGGTGCGCGAAGGTGTTGGCCGGAGCAGGGTCGGTCAAGTCATCCGCAGGAACGTAAACGGCCTGGAACGAGGTGATGGAACCTTGCTTGGTGGAAGTGATTCGTTCCTGCATCGCGCCCATTTCAGCGGCGAGGGTCGGTTGATAACCCACCGCGGATGGCGTGCGGCCCAGCAACGCGGACACTTCAGAACCGGCCTGGGAGAAACGGAACACGTTGTCGATGAACATGAGCACGTCCTGGTTCTTCTCGTCACGGAAGTATTCCGCCATTGAGAGTGCGGAAAGTGCCACGCGAAGACGCGCGCCGGGAGGTTCGTTCATCTGACCGTAAACGAGCGCGACCTTGGATCCGTCTTTAAGAATTGGGCGGCCTTTGTCGTCCTTCTTCACATGACCCTTCTCGTCTTTCTCGGTGGCGATAACGCCGGACTCGATCATTTCCCAGTAAAGGTCATTACCTTCACGGGTTCGTTCACCGACGCCGGCGAACACGGAGTAACCACCGTGACCTTTGGCGATGTTGTTGATCAGCTCCATGATAACAACGGTCTTGCCGACGCCAGCACCGCCGAACGCGCCGACCTTGCCGCCCTTAGTGAATGGGCAGATCAAGTCGATAACCTTAATGCCGGTTTCGAGAATCTGCGCAGAGGGATCCTGATCAACGAGCTTGGGAGCGGGGCGGTGAATCGGATAACGCTTCTCAACTTTCGGCGCGGCCTGATCGTCCACGGGATCGCCGGTGACATTGAAGATACGACCAAGAACGGCTTCACCAACAGGGACGGTGATTGGCGCGCCGGTGTCGGTCACGTTCATGCCGCGCTTCAAGCCGTCAGTGGAGGTCATCGCCAGACTGCGAACCCAACCGTCGCCCATGTGGCTCTGCACTTCGCAAATCAGGCGCGTGGCCTTGCCCAACATGTCGTAGTTGATCTCAAGCGCGTTGTAGATTTCGGGCAGTTTGCCAGCTGCGGAGAAGTCCACATCCACCACGGGGCCGATGACTTGAACGATTTTGCCGATGTTACTCATAAGACTGAAGGGATAAGTGATAAGGGGTAAGGGACAAGGGGTTATCCCAGGGCCATTTTTGCGGTGGTGATTTCGAGGAGTTCGTTGGTGATCGCGGCCTGGCGCACTTTGTTGTATTCCAGTGTGAGATCCTTGATCATGCCCTTCGCGTTATCCGTCGCGTTCTTCATGGCGACCATGCGGCTGGAGTGCTCGGAGGCACGGGCTTCAAGGATCATCTGGTAGAGCGTGTAAGCCACATAGTCGGGCATAATCTTGTTAAGCACCTCCCCGGGCCCCGGCTCAAACGTGTATTGCGGAGTCATGCCGGGAAGCACTTCCGCAGCCTCGCCCTTGTCCAGCCCGTGCAGCGAGCGCTTTCCACCCAAAGTGACGTGATCAATCGGCAGCAGGGTCTCCACCACGGGAACTTGCGTGACGGTGTTGACGAAATTGTTGAACGCGACTTTGACGGATTTGTAGTCGCCGCTGAGAAAGCGTTCCTGAATGTGCTTGGAAACCGGACGCACTTGGGCAAAGTGTGCTGGATCGGCGATGGAAAATTCAGCAGTAAGGTTGCGCTTGAGGCGACCAAGAGCCTGTGCACCCTTGCGGCCGATCGTGATGAAATCGGTATCGACATCAGCTGCGGCGATGACTTTTTTCAGCAAGTTCGTGTTGAGGCCGCCGCACAATCCTTTGTCGGTCGTGATGACGAGAATGAGAGTCTTGCTGCCCTTGCCATCCGAGAAATACGGATGCGTATCCTTCTCGATGTGCTCACGCAAACCAGTCAGGATTTTGTTGAACATATCGGCGGACGGACGGCGATTCGTGGCCTGATCCTGCGCTTTCTTCATCTTCGCAGACGCGACAAGCTGCATGGCTTTGGTGATCTGGGCCGTGCTTTTGACCGACTTGATGCGTCGGCGGATGTCGCGTGTGGAGGGCATCTAACTAAAAAATGATGAATGTGAAATTATGAATGATGAGTGACCGTCACTTCCAGCTCGTCTTGAAGTCGTCGAGCGCGGTTTTGAGATCGGCTTCGACATTGTCGAGCGCCTTCTCGTTGCCGAGCTTGTCCATGAGGGCTTCCTTTCGGGTGTTGAGGAATTCCTCGAGCTTGCCTTGGAATTCACGCACGCGGTCAACCGGAACGGAATCGAAGTAGCCCTTCTGCATGGCGTAAAGCGAGGCGACCATGATCGGCAGGCTTTTGGGAAGATATTGCTGCTGCTTGAAGAGTTCCACGATGCGCGCACCGCGATCAAGCTTGGCCTTGGTGGCGGCATCAAGATCGGAGCCGAACTGTGCGAACGCCTGCAGTTCGCGGAACTGCGCAAGATCGAGCTTCGTAGTGCCGGACACTTTTTTGATCGCCTTGGTCTGCGCGGCGGAACCGACTCGCGAAACGGAAAGACCGACCGAGATGGCAGGGCGAACGCCTTGATAGAACAAGTCCGTCTCAAGGAAAATCTGACCGTCGGTGATGGAGATCACGTTCGTGGGAATGTAAGCCGAGACGTCACCGGCTTGCGTTTCGATGATCGGCAGCGCGGTCATGGAACCGCCGCCGTAGTTTTCATTGACGCGCGCGGCGCGTTCGAGCAAGCGGCTGTGGAGATAGAAAACGTCGCCGGGATAGGCTTCACGACCGGAGGGGCGCTTGAGCACGAGGGAGACCTGGCGATAAGCGACAGCCTGCTTGGACAAATCATCAAAGACGATGAGAACATCCTGACCTTGATCCATGAACCATTCGCCAATCGAGCAGCCGGAATAGGGCGCGAGGTATTGGTTGACCGCACTGTCGGACGCGGAGGCGTTGACGATGACGGTGTATTCCATCGCGCCCGAGTCTTCGAGAATCTTGATGGTGCGTGCGACGCTGGACTGCTTCTGTCCGATGGAGACGTAGATGCAATAGAGCGGCTTGTGGCCCTGAAGCTTGCCCTGCTCGGCGGCTTTGTTTTGCTTGGCCTGCGAGATGATGGTGTCGATGGCAATGGTGGTTTTGCCCGTGGCGCGGTCGCCGATGATGAGTTCGCGCTGACCGCGGCCAATTGGAATCATCGCGTCAATGGCCATGATGCCGGTTTGCACGGGAACGGAAACGGATTTGCGAGTGATTATGCCGGGTGCGATTTTTTCAACAGGATATTGCGCCTCGCCTTTGATCGCGCCCTTGCCGTCAATCGGCTCGCCGAGCGCATTGACCACGCGACCGAGCAGGCTCTTGCCAACCGGCACGGAGAGCAGGCGACCCGTCGTTTTGACTTCGTCACCAGCTTTGATGGTTTCGCCCGAGCCGAGAAGCACGCAGCCGACTTCGGTTTCTTCAAGGTTGAGCGCGAGGCCGTAAAGACCGCCGGGGAACTCGATCATTTCGTTGAGCATGACATCGCTCAAGCCCTCGACTTTGGCCACGCCGTCGCCGATTTCGCGCACGATGCCGACATTGGATTTGGTGACGGAAGTCTTCAGACCTGCGATTTCAGTTTCGATTTCCTGGAGGATGCTGCTCATATCGTTTCGGATGTTGAATAAAATGTTTTAACGGGATCAGGCGAACCGCTCGCGGAGGGCCTGGAGTTTTGCGCGGACGCTGCCGTCCCAGACATGGCTGCCCACTTTTACGCGAAGGCCGCCGATGAGTTCAGGGTTGATGAAAAAGTCGAGCGAAATATCTTCGCCATATTTCTTCTGGAGATCGCGGCGCAACTGTTCCCGCGCTTCGGTGGAGAGCTGTGTTACGCTCTCGACAGTCGCGGTGCGCTTCTCTACTTCCAAGCGGATGAGGCGCTGGAAGGCGGTCAGAATGGCCTGATAGTTTCTGGGCTTCTTCGCGCCGACGAGTTGGATGACGCGCTTGACGCGCGTGGAGTGGAGCCGGCCATCCGCATCAAAGCACGCACGGAAAAGCTGCCGTGCGGAGCGTAGTGCGTCTTTGCTAATTTTCATGGCCGGTTCGTTAGAATCAAAGAATTACAAGGAGACCTGCGCCGCCGTCTCGCTGTTGATGCGGGTCTGGTCGTCGTTGGTCAGGACTTTGCCGGTTACGCGGGAAGTGGTGTCCACCACCATGCGGCCGAATTCACGCTTGAGCTGGGCAATCAGTTGCTCTTGCTCCAGACGGGCGGCTTCGCGGGATTTTGCGACAATAGCGGCGGCCTCGGCCTGGGCTTCCTCGCGCTTCTTGGCGGCGAGTGCGGCAGCGCCTTCGCCAGCCTCTTTGATCAGGCGATTGGACTCGGCATTGGCCTTGTCCATGATGTTTCTCGCGTTTTCGTCAGCCGCAGCCAAATCGCGTGAGATTTTTTCCAGCTTGGCTTCGCCGTCAGCGATGCGCTTGCGGCGCGCTTCCAGCATGGCGCTGATGGGGCCGAACGCGTAACGGTTCAGCACAAAGTAAACCACCGCGAAGATGATTACCTGGGCGGCGATTCTCGGCCATTGGATTCCGAAGTCCATGATGCGAAGCTTGTGCGGTTGAAATTTTTTTGAGCGGGCCACCGGAGCGGCCCGCCCGGATGTGATGCTTTATTTTTGGGCCAGGAACAAGGCCATAACGCCGAGACCTTCTGCGAGCGCCATGGCAATAATGCCGATGACGAGGATGTTGCCGAATGCGCCGGGGTTGCGGCCGACGGCTTCAACAGCTTTCGATCCGGCAAGGCCGACGCCGAGTGCAGCGCCGAGGACACCAAGGCCGCTGGCAATGTTGCCGCTAACGCCGTGTGCGACGGTGTCCACGTGAGGGGCCACTTGCTCGGCCATGGTCATGAGTTCAATAATCATATTGTTGTATTTTTCTTTATTTTGGTTGGTTTGCCCGCATCCACACGTTGCGCATGGTCCTGAGAGAAAGTGTTTATCAGTGATGGCCGGACTCCTCGCCTCCGTGGTCATCGTGCGTGGTTGAAAGCTGGATGTAAACGGCGCACAAAAGCGTGAAGACCATGGCCTGAAGCAGGCCGACCAGCAATTCCATGAAGTAAAATGGAATGGGCAACAGAACACTGCCAATAAAGCTGAGCGGAGCGCCCAAGCCATCCATCATTCCGCTCATGGCATGAATCACACTCTCGCCAGCATAAACGTTTCCATAAAGACGAACGGCAAGCGTGAGCGGACGGATGACGATGGAAACCAGTTCGATGAGACCAACGAAAAGAAAGACCGCGGCGACCACCATGCCCATTATGCCCTTTAGTCCGCCCTTGGGTCCAAACGTGTGAACAATGAAACCCCACACGCCAATTTCCCTGATGGTGATGTAGAGCCAGACCAGAAAGGCCGACAACGCGAGTCCGATGGTGAGATTCAAATCCGCTGTAGGCGGACGAATTACCGCATCCACCATGTCATGCTCACCGGAACCGATGGTGAGAAAACCGGAGCCATGCCCCCAGCCGATCGTGCCGACTCCAGGCAGAAGCCCAATCCAGTTCGACGCCAGAATGAAGATAAAGAGCGTTCCCAGCAAGGGAAAAGCTTTCGGTGCGATTTTGGGGCCGACAATGCCCTCCACCTGCCCATAAAGAAATTCGACAAGAAATTCAAAAATGTTCTGCGCCGAAAGTGCGCGCGCTGGAACCAGCTGCATGTTCGCCGTCGCGCGACGCGCGAAGAAAAGCAGCCCGAAAAGAACCAGCGCCGCCACCACGATGGAACTGGTCAGGAACGAAAGCATTCCCGAACCGCCGAAAATCGGCCTGGCATCGGGGCTAACCGAGGCCAGAAAAACGGGCAGATGTGTCATCAAAACGGGCATGAGAAAGGCGGACGCAGAAACGGGGGCCATCTTTATACTCAGTGCCAGAAATGGGCGCAAGAGCTATTTGTGAAAAATTTCACAAAGTCGGTTTATGTTATTAAAGTGTTATGCCACCCACCTTCACCCCGTCAGGGGTGCGACATCCAAACCCCGCTTACACAGAGGGATACCCTTGAGACTGCTTGATCTGGCTTGATATGCCTTGATTTACAAGAGCTTGTGCGGAGTTCGCGGCGAACGAGCACTTAAACCC
>JAYVOH010000167.1:0-4298 GCA_043758025.1 Verrucomicrobiota bacterium | reverse complement strand
AGAAGGTCGCGCCCGGTGAAATCAAGGAGCGTCTCCAGGGTGACAAGGCGGCATCGGAAACTTTTGAGAACTTTGTGGCCAATCTCGGTGCCAATCAGGTGGACATCGGCACCGAACAGGCGGCGCTTGGTCCGTGGATCAGCTTGAATTCAGTGACGATGAAGTTCGAGGGCGAATTTGCCGAGGAGGCCAACAAGCTGGCGACTGAGGAATATCGCAAAGAGTTTGAACTGCCCAAGATTTCGTAAGGCTTCAGATAAACCCTCAGAATTATGATATGTGCGCTTTGGGGAAACCCGGCGCGCATTTTTTTCAGGCTCTATTCCACCTTCACGCGCGGCTTCATTTTCTCGAAGGTCTTCTCGCCGATGCCATGAACTTTCTTGAGTTCTTCAACAACGGCATAAGGGCGGTGATCGATGATGATCTTGGCCTTGGCCTCGCCAATACCGGGCAGATAAGAAAGCTCGGTGACACTGGCTTTGTTGATGTTCACGATCATCGTGGCCGGGTTGTGCGTGAACTTCCACCAGAGCATGACCGCGCCCGCGACCACCAGCAGGGCCACCAGTGCGTAGTTAGCCAGATTCTTGGATCCTGATGATGCAGCACCCAATGTTCCCCCCATAGCCTTAATCTTGGCCTCATCGTAAAAGTGTCCCGATGAAGGATTGGCTTCTGGAGCCGCCGGTTGCTCTGAAGGTGTTGCTGCGCCGGAGGTGTTTTCCATCGCCTTGATTTTTTCTTCGTCGTAGAACTGGCCCATATGGTTAGGAGTTAGGAGTTAGGAGTTAGAATATAATCTCAAAGTTTCCAGTCCACTTCCACGGTTTGCTCGCGCTGGTTGCGGTCGATGAACTTCACATGTCCGTGCTGCGCGCCGTGCTGATGGACTCTCATGGTGACGAGCACGTCATGGCAGCAATAGGTGGCAATGGAACAGACTCTGTCCGCATAGGTGTTTTTGTCGCCTTTCTCCTGCGCCTGCATGGCCTGCTGCCACCAGCGGATGGCATCCAGACCGTCGGCGGTTTTGCCCGATCCCAGGGTGGCGCTGGCCACGGCGTCGAGCTTGAGGCGATGACCGAGTTTTTTATCCAGATCCACCATGAGGTCGAGACTTTGCAGATGATCCGTGAAGTCAAAGACCGAATGCCCCATGAGCACGGCGTAGTCGAAGTTGATATGATTGAAGCCGACGACGAGATCGGCGCGACGGAGTTGCTCGATGAGTTCGGCCACGGTCTCCTCAGTGAAGATGCGGTATTCGCCCAGCCGGGTGCTGAAAGTCACGGCGATGGAGATGCCCATCTCGCGTTTGTTGTGCCAGCCGCCCACGTCATTCGCCGTGCGTTTGGTTTCGAGGTCAAAATAAACGATGTCGCGTGCCATGCTCAAGGGTGGAAGCCGGACTTTGCACGGAGCGCTTACTTCGGCAAGCCTGTGGTGTGCATCATTTCCATCATTTGCTGGGCTGCCAAGATAAAGATCAGCAGCACGAAGCCCATGATCGCAATCACGACGAGATGCCGCCACATTTCCGGCTCTCCGTGTTCCACGCGCAGTCCGGTCTGCTCGTCCCATGATGTCCGTCCTGTTTGCAGAAGGCGCATACGGCACCATGAAATGGTAAACAGCGTGAGAACAGGGATGCACAGTGCCAGACCTTTCACGAGGACGAGAAGAGAGCGGACAAGCGAATCTTTGAAATGCGGCAGTGAACCATCCATCCGTCGCACCTGGATTCGCAGGAACGCCTTGCCCGGCGTTGTGCCGCCGCGGGAAAGGCAAAATGCTTCCAATGGCGCAAAGAGCAGGAAAGGCAGGACGTTGAGAAAAATCACCAGAGGCAACGACGCGCCACCGACAATTGCATTCATATACCAGTCGAGCGCGTTCTTTGGCAAAATCAATTTCACGACCATTCCCAGCACCGACATGAACCAGATGTAATCAAGCAACCGCGCCCAGAATCTTGGCCATGGCTGCGGTGTGTCCAAGGAGATGCGCGCAATGCGGCGCGCTTCCTCGGCATGGGTGATGGTTTCCGGAGTGGGCTTCCAGTAATCGGCAAATTCATTCAGCTCCCGCAGCGGCTTCCATTCCGTCATGCCTATGTGCCAGACCAGTTCATCGCCGTTGAGCGAGCTTTCGCGGATGCGTTCGATCAGCGTGAACTGAGTGTGCGGCCCGCTGCGTTCGCCGGCGATGGAGAGATGATATTCCATGGGGTGCGAACTGTTAAACCGGATGTGCCAGGCTGAAAGTTCTGTCGTGGCAGAACGGGGGGAAGCCCCATCATTTCAACTTCTCAACACGGTAATTTTCTTTGATCACATGCGATAGACAATACGCGCCTTGTCCGCGTCGTATTGGGACATCTCGAGCCGCACTTGATCGCCGATGACGAGCCGGATGAAACGCTTGCGCATCTTGCCGGAGATATGGGCCAGGACTTCGTGACCATTGCGCAGCTTGACGCGGAACATGGTGCCTGCGAGCACAGCGGAAACCGTTCCGTCCAGCTCGATCGCGGCCTCCTTGTCTGTTACTTCACCGTCCGAGCCATGCTGGGGTGTGCGCGGTCCCAGGGGCGTCCTGCCGCGTCCGCCTCTGCCACCGCGTCCACCGCTGCGTCCACGGGGACCGGCATTTTGATAGCCGTGACTTCCCTGCGGAGCGTCGTTGCGATCCTTATTGTGCAAATTGGATTGTGGGGTCATCGGCGGGCTGGAATGGAGGGGAAATTTTTTCAAGGCGCAAAATGCGGCAAATGCACGGGAAAACAAGTAAAAAGCAGTCTGACGTGAACAGTCGTATGCACTCTAAATCTCTGAACAACACCCAAGCAGCGGGAGCGCGCCGCGTTCACAGGGGGGAGAATATCAGCCGTCCATCCCGCTCGTCGCGGAGCAACTTCACGGCCAGCGCGCGACCACCGCGACCATCCGGCAAAAGCTGACCGTCACGATTGAATTCATAAGAACGACCATTCGTGATGCGAGTCCAGCCGGTGCAGGTGCCGTCCTGGTCGTATTGATATACATCACGCCAGGCCTTGGGGATGGTGAGTCGTGGATCGACGAATGCGGGCTTGTAGGAGCGTTCCAGAAATTCGGGCAGCAACGCACTGCTGAGAAGTGCTATGTTGAGTTCGTGAAACCGCGCGCGTTCCCCGCGTGTCGGTTCAACTGACTGGAGCCGGAGTTTATAAGGTTCGGAACCAGTTCGCTCTAGCAGACGATAGTTGGCAGCGCGACTGACTGCGGCATCGAGAGCAGGCATGGGGGATTGCCAGGATTGTTCCCGCAGATGTTGTTGCAAGGTCACGAACAAATCGGGTGCATCGGCGATTTTTATCAGTGCTTTTGTCATGGCTTCGAGCAGAATGCCGCCTCCGCCTTGAGGGGACTCCAGCCGTTTTCGTTGCGTGTTCTGAATATTACGCAGGGCGGTATCGGCCTCGATCTTGTTTAATTCACGATTGCTCAACAGCCGCCACTCCTCCATGCGCGGCGCGAGTTCATCGGCAATGCCCTGAAGTCTCCAGAGATCGTCCTTCGGCAAGACATGGCGCAAAAGTTTGATGCCCGGCGCCCTGACGTCGCTGGAAAGCCTGCGGCAGAGCTTGAGCCAGCGCAGGTCGTTGGATGGAGGAAGGCCCAGGTCAGGATTGTCGGCCTCGTAGCAGATTTCCTCAAGGCGACCATCCTCGCCGTAGGAGCGGGATTCATTGGGCAGCATGTAATAGCTGATGAAAGAAGGGGCCGACCATGAGATGCCGTTGCCGGCGAAGACACCGATGTCCACGCGATGCGATGCCAGACCTGATGAAGACGTGATCTCGGGATGCCACGCGACGCTGATGCGCGCTTCGGCTCCGTCTGGGGAAGGCTCGATCTTTACCCGCTGCGGATCGCCTTGCAGCAGAACCCATTTGAAGGTCAGGGGACGGCGCATCAAGTCGCTGGAACGCCGGGCGCTTACGGTCATCTCGCGCCTGAATGCCGTGCCGCGGAAGATGCGCGAGATGGCGCAGGGGGTGTCGCCTTGTTTCTCGCTCTTGATGAATGGAAGCTCAAAGAAATCACGGTCCGGAACGATCTCCGGCGATTCCTGTTTTACTTCCATCAGTGCCACCGGCGGCACGGCGAGCTGCGGCAGATTGTGAGCCAGCCGAACAAATTTTTCTTCATCAATATCTGAACCCCGGAACACCGGCGGATGCGCGCGGCCAGTGAAGTAATCCTCCTCGGTGCGCACCGTTTTGTTGCTGCGGCAGAAGAGGGATTGCAACG
>JAYVOH010000166.1:0-4310 GCA_043758025.1 Verrucomicrobiota bacterium | reverse complement strand
GAACGACGCAGATAGAGCTTGGGATTGGTTATGTCGTCATAGTCCCAATAACCGTTCAATGTGGCCTGGCTGAGCTGGCGCGCCATGCTTTCGAATGCGGAACGGGCATCACGATAAGCTTCCATCTGCGCCTTCGTTCGCGTCAAGGTCTGCTGGGTGCTGCTGATGATCTGAAAGATGACAACGATCAGCATCGTGGTGATGGCCATGGAAACGAGCAACTCCACCAGAGTGAAGGCCGCACGGATCGAATGTATGGATCGTCTCATGGTCGTCAGGGTTTCTGATCCATCTGAGCCACCACGGTGCGGTAAGTGCGGACGCGTGTGGGAATGTCGAAGAACTTGGTATCGCCACCGTTCACGATCTGGATAAAGACCGTCATGATGCGGGTGTTGGTCGCCGTGGATCCCGGAAGCGCAGGGGCAGCCAGAACCTGCGTGCGTGCGGTAAAGCTCACATCCAGTGCGCCCTTGGTGGTGGGCAGTCCGTGGTAATCATAGTAAGCGTCCTGATTGGTGGCGCCTTGGGCGACCACTGTGGCCCAGTCCCGCATCTGATAATCGGAAGTGATAGACTGCACCACCCGCGCGTCTGCGGAGACAAGCGCTGATTTATGCATCGCGTCCATGCTCTGCGGAATCAGGCCCATGAGCGTGATGCACACCGTCACCGTGATCCCAACCGCCAGCGCAACCTCCACCAGGGTGAATCCGCCATGGCGTCTGGGAAATGGATGAGGAACATGCATGAGCGTAACTTATCAGGGCGTGAACAGTTTTTTTCCGATCACGCGGAACCGGTAGTAATCGTCCAGCGCGCCAGCGGCGGCAGGATTGGCCACATAATCAGGCAGGTCAGGGTCATTCGGGTCCAGATAGCGTTCCAGCAAAACCGAACCTCGTTGCTCCGCAGTGACGCGATCCTTGGTCTCGTTCCATTTGCTGGCAGAAGTCGAACGGGCTTTCTGGAGCAATTGCACACGGTAGTGAACCTGATAAGTGTTCGAGCGGGTGGTAAGCCGCGCGTATAAGTTGGTGTAGGGCCGCTCACGAGTATTCTCGCCGGTGACAAGGTTATTTGGCCAAATCTTGTCTTTTGTATAGTCGGTCAGCAACTCGTCCACGCGGACCAGATGCATTTCGCAAATCTCACTGGCTGAACGAAATATGTCGCCAGCAGCGAAGCGATCATCAAACTGCTTAAGTGTCTGATCCATGTTGATGGGCTTTCTCAACTTATCATAAGGCGCTGCTCCAGTGTAAAGACTGTTCCAGAGAGTCCTGACGGCAGGATCTGAATCCTTGGCATTGTTGGGATAGCTGGGCCAGTCGTTCGTTTCGTGATCCCAGAGCTTATAAACCGTGGAGACAGCGTTTGGAATCGCCAAGGGTTCTTCACTTTTCATGGCACCATACAGTCCGGTGGCACGACGGATGTAACTGAAGGGGGCAATGGCATAGTTGAGATTGATCTTGCCGGCTGTGGAGAAAGGTTCACTTACTGCATAAGGTTCAATGACCGGCATCCAGAACAAGTCCATGAGCAAATGATCCTTGGGTGCAAAAACTCCGGGATGGGTGTTGGTGGCGTCAGGACGAAAAAGCAATGTCTGCCAAGGCTGGTTGCGTTTCACCCCCGTGGGCAGGGAACCCAACATGCCTGCGGATGGGACCAGCCGGTTGGGTGAGAACAGATTGAAAGTGGGCGTGGTGTAATCCCAGGAGAAATACGGATAGGCAGAATTCTGTCCGGCAATATTGCCTTCATCCGGTTTGTTGATATAAGCGCCATCCATAAGATGAGCGGGGCCATTGTCGAAGTCGTTCCACTTGTTATACTTCTTTCCTGCACCCGGAGTGATTTCCGGATTCCGTGCATAGTGATATGGGGCAGGTGTCAACTGATCGCCCACTGCCGAGGTCAGACCGGGTTCATTGCCGAAGCCATAGAGCATATGTGGCCCCTGAGGCTCTTGAAAGAGATGATCAATCATGCGCGTGGAATCGCCATAAGAGGCACCCTGCATGAAACTTACTGCCGTGGGGATGGTTTGTGCGGCGATAAGTCGGAGATCACCGTGGGTCGGAACGATCGTTCGCACCACATCCTCCGCCCGAAAGACACCACCAGACTTCCACCCCGTGCCTGGATTTGCTCCCCATCGGCGGGTCGGATCGGCGTATTCGCTGCCGGGTGAATGCGGACAGGTATTTGCAGCTGAATATCTTTTGACAAAACTCCACCAGTAATCAGATGTCGTCACATTCGCCCCTCGGTAAGTTTCAGTGCCAGTCTTGACCAGTTGAGGAACTGGAAACGCCCCGCCGGGGTAACTGATGGTGAAGGTCTGCGCCAGATTCGCCGCACTCGGCGCGGTGCCGGAGTAAACTTTCACTTCCAGCGTTCCGCCGGAGAACGCCATGGTCGGATTTGTCCCGGCCGCATCCACCTGGACCCGCTTGCTTACCAACGGGTAACTGCCCGAGCCAAATGATTTGATCATCCCGCGGATTCCCTGCGCCCCGCCCCAAGTGCGGCCATGCCAAATACCTCCGAAGCTGTTGCTGGATGCCTTCGTTACCGTGCCGTTCGGAAACTGAAGATCAATTCCATTGACCGACATCGGAGTTTTCAGCGTGACTTGATAAGAGAGTGATTCAAGCAGCTCATGATAGCCGAGGCTGGGGCTGAACGGCTCAAAAAGCAGAGACGCCTCAATATAGCGCTGCCCGGCAGGCAGGGCGGCCACGGTGGTATCCACAGTGGAAAGTCCGTTCGGACCGTCCTGGCCGCAGATAAAATGAATGCCGAATTGCGAGATGGTCTGAAAGCGTCCAAAACCTTTGGTGTTGTTGATGTCAATCCGGATCGGTGCCACCTGACCGTTGGTGGTGAACTGGGTGGCGCCTGTGGAGTTGTCGCGCAGATTCACGCAGCGGATGTAATCAAAGATTTCCGTGAGCACCTGATCACGATCTGCGCCGAGCTTAGTCTTGAAATCCCCGCCAAATCCAGGCACGGCCAGGGCGGTTATTGCCTGGAGATAAGCATAGACAATCTGGTTCCGTGAAATGCTGGTATAATCATTGGTTGGACTAACAGGATCGGAGCGTTGAAAGTAAGATGGATTGCTTCCATTCTGGGTGCTGCTGCAAAACGCTGCCAGCTTATCATAAGCGGTCTGCTTGGAAACCGGGCCTTCCGGCCAGAGTGATATACGCGGGCGTCCATATAAGTTCAGTTCGGGTGCACGGCTGTTGGCCGTGAGAAAAAACCGACGCTTGTTGAGATAATCCACGTTTGAGATGGCCGTGGTCTTCACCCGGGTCCCTCCCGACAGCGCCGCCGAGTAATAACACTCGTCAATGTTCGCAAACAGCCGGTCCTGATCCGGCGTCACCGCAGTCGCGCTCGTCGCAATCACCGTCCCCGCAGTGCTGCCGCCAGATTGCACCCGGGGCACAAAATCATAAATGGCCTTCCGTTGTGCCGCAGTCAGCGTGGCAGACGGAGTGTTTGGGAAAAACACCGGACTCAGCGCCGTCATGAACGGATGGCCGGGATAACGCTGATACTCCTTGTTCGCCGGCTGGTATTTCCCATAGTTAAGATCCTGGATAACCACCGCCCGCGGCGTGTCCCACGGGGTCGGTTCCGAGGCCGTGTTCACGTTCAATTTGCAGCTTTCGTCATCCGTCCAGAAAGCGATGCGCCCCACCACCGGATTACTCGCGTTCACCACCGCCGCATCAAACGTCGCCTCGCCACCGCTCTCACTCTGCGGCAGCGCATAACGTCCATCTTGTGTCACGTAAATCCACCGCACGGGCATCGGCAGCGGATGCGTCGCGCTTTCGCCGGGCAGGCTGCCAGTAATCGCCGCTCCATCCACCACTTTGCTAGGCGTCTGGCCGCCAGTGGCTGCATCAACGCGCCCATCATTGTTGTCATCAAACACCGCCACGTCCATGATCGGATAGGTTCGCTTTATCGTCCCATTAGACTGCGGCTGCGCCACCGGCTCGTTCATATCTGTAAACATGGTCGGCGTCTTGTCCCACCCGGTCATCGCATTGACCTCCGCCACGGGATCGAAACTCGCGCCCACCATGCTATCTGACGAGTAAAGCTTCCACGCCTTATCCAGTTTCGCACGCCCACTTCCTGCATCTGTGTTTCCAAACACTCGAATCATGCCCGGCTGCGAAGCCCAGGTCTTGGTCATGCCCAGCCCGGAAGTGGCCTCCCTGATCTGCGCCATGACCAAATTCACCGGCAGTTCTGAAAGACTGCGCACTCCGGCTATC
>JAYVOH010000165.1:0-12313 GCA_043758025.1 Verrucomicrobiota bacterium | reverse complement strand
CCCTACTCCGGCGTGAAGACCAGCATCCTCCTGCTCGACAAAAAACTCGCGCGGCAGACGAAGGAAATCCTCTTCCTCAAAATCACCGCCGACGGCTTCGACCTCGGCGACAAACGAAATCCCATCGCGGCGAACGACCTGCCGGAAGCGGAGCGCGTGGTGAAGGCGTGGTTGAAGGGAATGTTGAATGACGAAGGCCGAATGACGGAAGGCGGCGGCGCGGATTGCAGGGCCAACGGCCCGACGTTAAGCGCCAAAGGCGCGGTAATATCCCAGCCTGGGGCAACGCCCCAGGAACGCGGCCCAAAAACAAACCAAGGGCCAACGGCCCGCCCCATTTTCACCGCGACAACACACGGCGATGGTTCGGGCCTTCAGCCCTCCGCCCTGTTTTTGAACGACGCACCTGGGGCGTTGCCCCAGGCTGGGATGGGAAGCGCCGTTGGCGCTGGCGTGGTGTGGAAGTTAGTCGAAAAAAAGACGCTGCTCAAACACCGCGCCTGCAATCTTCAATCCGACCCCTATCTTGGCGGGGTTTCGCTCAGCGAAGACATCGAATCCAAGCCGCTCGAAGAGTTGCTCCACTTCATGCGTAACGGCTCGAACGTCGAACAAGTGGACGAACCAAGAAAGTATCGCGTCTCACGAATCCAAAGCATCGCCGACGGAGTGTTTGATTTAACGAAAACAAAATGGACGGATGACGAAGTTGCCAAGGACCGCTTTCTACAAGCTGGCGATATTCTCTTGAGCCACATCAACAGCATGGCACATCTCGGCAAGACCGCGATTTTCACAGGCTCTGATGTTCCTGTCGTTCATGGTGTGAACCTCCTCTGCCTCCGGCCTCGCACGGACATCGTGCTTCCCGAGTATCTGATTCAAGTCCTCAAGCATCCTGCGTTTATCGCGGAGGCGAAGCTGTTCGCAAAACCCGCAGTGAATCAGGCAAGCGTTGCGAGTGGCGACCTCAAGCAAATCGAAATCCCGCTGCCGCCGCTGGAGGAACAGCGGCGGATCGTGGCGGAGATCGAGGGCTACCAGAACGAGATTGCCCGCTTGGAATCCGAAATCACCGCCAACCGCGAACGCATCCAGACGACGATTGACGCCGTCTGGAACGGCGACTCCGAAAGCGCCAACGGCGCACCGCCATCCCAGCCTGGGGCAACGCCCCAGGTCACGAATCGAAAAACAAAATGAGGGCTGAAAGCCCGTCCCATCACCATGCCACAATCATCATCGCGTCACCGACCACATCGCACGGATGGATCGCGCCGTTGGCGCTCATGGAATTTTTGTTTGCCGATTTCCTGGGGCGTTGCCCCAGGCTGGTATGAACCGGGCCTTTGGCCCTAACCAATCATCGCCATGCCGCAATCATTGAGCCTCGTCATCGTCCACGTCATCTTTAGCACGAAGGAACGCCGACCATTCCTCGCCCCCGACACGCGCCCGAAACTCCACGCCTATCTCGCCACGGTCGCCCGCAACGCCGGTTGCGAGGCGTATCGCGTCGGCGGTGTGGCGGACCACGTTCACCTCGCCATCCGATTGTCGCGCACGATCACCATCGCGGATTTGGTGGAGACGTTGAAAACGTCATCGTCGAAATGGGTGAAGACACAATCACCCAACCTCGCCGAGTTTTCATGGCAACGTGGCTACGCGTGTTTTTCCGTCGGCCCGGCGGATTTGGATTCATTGCGGGCATACATTGACGGCCAAGAGGAGCATCACAAGACGCGGACGTTCCAAGATGAATTTCGGATGTTCCTGAAAAAATACGGCGTGGAATATGATGAAGCTTATGTCTGGGATTGAACGATGGGACGGGCTTTCAGCCCTGATGATTTTGTTTTCACGACGACCTGGGGCGTTGCCCCAGGCTGGGATGGAGACGGGCCTTTGGCCCTCAATTTGCCGCGGCATCAAAATCCCCATCCCGCCCTTGGAGGAGCAACGTCGTCTCGTGGCGGAGCTGGACGCGGAGGCGGCGCAGATGGATTCGGTGCGAGCGCTGCTCCCCCGCTTCGAGGCCAAAATCCAACGCGTGCTTGATCGTGTGTGGGGGAATGGAGATACCTGACATGATGCGTCACCCGCTGCCAGCAAAAATCATTGAAGCGAACCTTCCACGACTCTTGGAAGAACTGGCGGAACTGGACGCGACCGATGAGCCGGTGTGCCTCGATTTTGAGCACGCCGCCTACTGGATTCCAGCAGCCATTGTGTTTCTCTGCTCGATGGTAAACCGGTGGACAGAGCGAGGCCGAAGAGTTTCATTCTCCAATTACAAAAGCTGCACGGCCTTCAATTATCTTCGGCGCATGGATTTCTTTGATCGCGTCGGCTTGAAGTTGCCAAGCGACTTCACAAGGAACGACCCCGGAACATCCTTCGTCGAGATTCGCGAACTGACGCCCGGCCCGCTGCGCTACAACGACCCGCTGGCGCGCCAGCTCGCCCGATGCCTCGCAGGAACCACGGATGGGACGGACGATGTGCTTGGCTTCTCCGAATACGCGCTCGGTGAAATCATGAACAACTGCTATCAGCACGCCCAGAAGCCGGGCTTCGTGAGCGCGCAGTATGTGGAGAAAATGGATTCCGCCCGCATCGGGGTTGCCGACCGGGGCGTGGGCATACTGGATAGTTTTCGTGGCAACCAATCTCCGCATTATCAGGATGGCATGACGCACACCGATGCCCTCGTGTTGGCGATGAAGCCGTGGGTTTCCAGCCGCCGTCATTTGCCGCCCGGACCATATGGCGAAATGCCGAACCGTGGCATCGGCTTGAAAATGGTGCGTCACATGCTTGAAAATTCCTGTGGTGAGTTGTTCCTGGCATCAGGTGACGCATGGGCGCATTTCAAGTCTAATCACGATCCCGTCACCGGAATACTCGCGGGCAGATTGAGCATTCCGGGCGTGGTGGTGTCCATACGCTTCAACCGCAGCCAGATAGACAACTATCGCGAACTATTAAAACAGGCGAACGTTGCGATGGACTTGACGCCCGGTGAGGACGACGATAGATTTTTTACATGAAAGTGAAATTCCAGATGGAGGAGCTGTTTGGTTCGTTCCTCTCGAATGGAGAGGCGGCGAACGCCTTTCGCTTCACCGAAGTCGAGCCTGCGCTGTCGCAAGGCGCGGAAGTGACTTTCGACTTTGAGGGCGTGACCAACATGACCAGCTCGTTCTGCAACGCGCTGGTGGCGACGCTCATGGCGCATCATGAAGCGGAGTTCAATAGCCGGGTTAGTTTCCTCAACTGCACGGGAGTGGTGAAGGACTTCATAAGCATGGCGATGGCGCTCGGCAGGCGCGAGGCGCGCGAGCTGGCTTAATTTCCGGGGCACATCGCCGTTTTTGCGGTGGCGTGCGGGCTGCTCCCCGCTTCGAGGTCAAAATCAAACGGGTGCTTGATCGCGTATGGGGAATGGTGAAGACGCGCTATTGCCCCTGTAAAATCCTCATGGTTGCTTGACAGTCGGGAAGTATAAAACATGAAAAATGGACCCGTTCCATTCTTAGCAAGAACCATCCGACGCTTTTGAGGGACATTCAAGTGGACAAGATAGCAGACATTTTTTTGGACATTTTTCGCCTCATTTAAGCTGCGTTGCCCATTTTACAATATAGAGAAGATCATCCAAAGTGGACATCCATGAAGACATATGAGACGTCGCATCCTTGGCTGAAATTCGCCATTCGGCTCGGTGACATTGGGCCGGAGTTCTGGCTTTTGCTCGGAGAAGCAAGCTCGAAATGCGAGCACCTGTCTCAAGTGCCCCTTCGCCCGGAGACAGCGCAAAAGCTTCACCAACTCTATCTAGCCAAAGGCGCGGCGGCGACGACGGCCATCGAGGGAAACACACTTTCCGAGGCGGAGGTCTTGCAGGCAGTGGAGGGCAAACTGGAAGTGCTGCCCTCAAAAGAATATCAGAAACAAGAAGTGGAGAACATCATCGCAGCTTGCAATCAGATGAGCGAGCAAATTGCAAGCGACAGCCTGCCGAGGCTGAGCGCGGAGCTTGTGCGCCGCTACAACGCTCAAGTGCTGAAAGACCTGCCACCGGAGGAAGGGGTGGTTCCGGGAGAGTTCCGCCTGCATTCGGTGCTGGTGGGCAACGTGTATCGCGGGGCACCGGCTGAGGACTGCCCTTATTTGATAGACCGGATGTGTGAGTGGTTGAACGGCCCTGATTTTAAGGCCAAGCCCGGCATGGAGATTGTATATGCGATCATCAAGGCAGTGCTGGCGCACATTTATCTGGCGTGGATTCATCCGTTCGGGAATGGCAACGGACGCACAGCGAGATTGACGGAATTTCACCTGCTTATGTCTGCCGGTATGCCATCTCCAGCCGCACACCTGCTGAGCAACCATTACAACGAGACGCGAGACGAGTATTACCGCCAGCTTGATCATGCGAGCAAGTCCGGCGGCGATCTTCGCCCATTCATGCTCTATGCAGTGCAGGGTTTGGTGGACGGTTTGCGCAAGCAACTTCAATTTGTGTGGGCGCAGCAATGGGATGTGACCTGGCGCAATTATGTCCATGAACGTTTCCAGCACAAAACGAGCGCCAGCGATGCGCGTCAGAGACATCTGGCACTCGATCTGGGTGTGTTGAAAGATTGGGTGCAGATTGCGGATATACCCGAACTCACGCCACGGCTGGCGAAAGCCTATGCGGGAAAGACGCCGAAGACCGTGCAGCGTGATTTGAATTCTCTGCAAGTGCAGGAACTCATCGCTCGCGATGGTCGCAAGGTGCGGGCACGACGAGAATTGATCTTTGCTTTTCTGCCACTTAAAAAGAGAGGCTGATGGCTCCAGATTTGGACGGTCTGTGAAAACATGATTTTACGTGTGATCTTTATTCGGTGAGAATCCCAAATTAGGAGCTGTGCTTCCTTAACAAGTATGCCCTCCGAAGCTCAAGCCCGCATCACGATTAACAAGCTGCTGGAAGCTGCAGGCTGGCGGTTCCTCCCCGACGAGCAAGGTCGTCGCGAGAATATCGTCTGCGAGCATCGCGTGACGAAGAATGTGTTCGCGCCGAATGCTGACCTTGGAACGGATTTCGAGCGCGCGCCGCAAGGTTTCGTGGACTACGTGTTGCTAAACACGGACGGGCGCGCGGTGGGCGTAGTGGAAGCGAAGAGGGAAAGCATTGATCCGCTCGAAGGGAAAGAGCAGGCGCGCACCTACGCGGAATCGCTCGGCGCAGCGCACATCTTTCTTAGCAATGGCTTGATTCACTACTACTGGAATCTGCGGCAGGGAAACCCGGTGCGCGTGTCGCGCCTCCTGCCGTTGAAAGAACTTGGCGAAGCGGCGGAATGGAAACCGGACGCGGCGCGGCTCGCGGCGTTGGCGGTGGATGAGAACTACATCGCCGTGTCGCAGGATACGGACTGGGTGCGCTATTCCGAGGCGGAGCGCGCGACAGTGGAGGTGAACAAGAAGATTCGCACACTGCGGGACTATCAGGTGAACGCGGTTCACGCGTTGCAACAAGCGGCGCTCAAAGGGCGGAACCGCTTTCTTTTTGAAATGGCGACGGGCACGGGCAAGACGCTACTGAGTGCAGCGATTGCCAAGCTCTATCTGCGAACGGAGAACGCGACTCGCATTCTGTTCCTCGTGGACAGGCTGGAATTGGAATACCAGGCGTGGCAGAACTTCCGCCACTATCTCGCGAGCGATGCAATCGCGACAGTGATTTACAAGCAGATGCGGAAGGACTGGAAGAACGCGCAAGTGGTGGTGACGACGATTCAGAGTCTTGCGGCGCGCAATCGTTTCCTCACGGACTTCGCGCCAACGGATTTTCAGCTCATCATCAGCGATGAAGCACATCGCACCATCAGCGGAAACAACCGCGTGATTTTTGAGTATTTCGTGGGCGCGAAACTCGGACTCACGGCGACGCCGCGCGACTACTTGAAAGGCGTGAACGAGGCGGAGTTGCGGCAGGAAGACCCGCGCGCACTGGAAAAGCGGCTGCTGCTCGATACTTACAACACCTTTGGCTGTGCCGATGGAACGCCGACGTTCCGTTACAGCCTGATGGATGCGGTGAAGCATGAGCCACCATATCTGGTGAATCCCGTGGCACTGGATGCGCGAACGACGATCACCACGCAGATGCTTTCCGATGAAGGCTACACCGTGACCGTCCCCGCCGACGAAGACGGAGAGGAGAGCGAGCTGGTCTTTGGCAAGCGGGACTATGAAAAACGATTCTTCTCGGATGAGACGAACCTGAGCTTCGTGCGTTGTTTCCTCGATCATGCTTTGCGTGATCCGCTTACGGGGGAAATCGGGAAGACGATATGCTTCGCCGTCAAACGGACTCACGCCGCGAAGCTGGTGAAGCTGATGAACGAGGAAGCAACGCGACGGTGGCCGGAAGCCTATGGCGCAGGCTCATCGTTCGCCGCGCAAGTGACAACGGGAATCACAGGCGCGCAGGGCATGAGCAAGGATTTCGCCAACAACCATCTCAACGGAGTATCCAAGTGGCGCGAGTCAGAGTTTCGCGATTACAAAACGAGCCGCACTCGTGTCTGTGTGACCGTGGGCATGATGACCACGGGCTACGATTGCGAGGACTTGCTCAACGTGGTGCTGGCGCGCCCGATCTTCTCACCCACGGACTTCATTCAGATCAAAGGACGCGGCACGCGGCTCTACACGTTCAAGCATCACGACGGCGCGACAGAGCACAGCGCCAAGAAGGAATCATTCGCCCTGTTCGATTTCTTCGCCAATTGTGAGTTCTTCGAGGAAGATTTCGATTACGACGAGCAGTTGCCGCTACCGACGGGAGAAGAAGGAGAGGGCGAATTTGGCGGCGGAGGCGGAGGCGGAGCAGGCGATGAATTCACCAACACAAGTCCCGATCCGCTGGCGGACGTGATCCGCGATGAAATCGGGAAAGACGGAATGCGAATTGACCGCGAGATGTATCGCGACCGTTTCGCAGCGCAGGCGCGCGAGGCCATGCACGCCAATGTTGTTCTTCAGAATGCGGTGGAGACGGAAGATTGGCCCGCTGTCGAGCATCTTGTGAGGGAGCTGCTTTTTGACAGGCCCGAAGAACACTGGAATCTCGCGAGACTACGGGAACTTTACCGAACCGACCGCGATCCGAGCTTGCGCGAGATTTTGCAGGTGATTCTTGGCATAGTGCCAGGCATTGCGACGCGGGAGCAACTGGCGCATGAACAGTTCGAGCGATTTTTGAGCCTAGAGACTATCGACGCGACAAAGGTTCGCGAGATTGAGCAAATCTTCCATGCCGTCGTTTTAGACAAAGGACTTCGAGAGTGCATCGAGTCTGGTGACTTTGGGGCCGTGCGCGCACGCGACGCCTCCGTTTATCAGGGAATCAGCGCCGTGGGCAAAGAGGGCGTGGACAAAGTGGTGGCTTTCATCCAGAGAGAAGTGTCACTGGAGATATTCGACAAGGCGGCGTGACAGGTTACTGTAAATTGAGCCCCTTGTGAGGCATGGCGGTGAGGGAGGGATTCGAACCCTCGGTAGCGCTTTACGCACTACAACGATTTAGCAAACCGTCGCTTTCGACCACTCAGCCACCTCACCATGATGCGCACGTTTCGAAACGTGCGCGAGTTTGCTTCACCGTCACGCACCCGTCAAGTGCGGATGCACCTTCCTCGTCTTTTCCTTCAAACTTGTGGCCACATGATTCACTGCATGACCCCATCAATGATCGCGCCCAACCGGGCTTTCCACTGGTCGACGCCGAAGTGCTCCAGCAAAAATCTTCTTCCCGCACGCCCCATTTCCAATCGGTGCTCCGCGGGCAGCGTTTCCATGCAAAGCACATCGCTGATCAGGGATTCCATATTGCCCGGCTCGTGCAGGAAGCCGGTGATGCCGGGCACGACTGTTTCCGTGAGGCCGCCGGAGGTGGCGGCCAGCACGGGCTTGGTGTAGTCATAAGCCTCGCAAGTCACCAGCCCCAGCGGCTCCCACCACACGGAGGGCACCAGCATTGCGCGGCAATTGCTGATGACATCACGCTTGGCCTGCCCCGACAGCATTCCGCAATATTTAATATTTGGATTTTTCGCCGCTGCCTCGCGCACCTTGTCTTCCAGCGGCCCCTCTCCCGCTATCCAGAGCTGTGGCGCGCGCGCGCCGAGACTTCGGGAAATTTTCTCCCAGGCTCGCAGCAGGACTTCCACACCTTTCTCAACGACCAGCCGGCTGAGAAACAGATAATAATTCCCGTCCGTCACCGGCGGCGGTTCTGGCATCGGGATCCACGCATGACGCAAGCCATGAACCCGCTCGCGCGGCAGTCCGGCTTCGATAAAATGATCCCGCATGAACTCGGAGACGCAGACCCAGGCCTTGACAGAGTCCAGCCAGCCGGAGCGGATCAGCAGCTTCATCGCGACCGCCATGATGGCCGATTTCACGACTGATCTCTGCCACACGCCATGATAAATTTCCGGCCAGTAGTTCCCGCGCAATGGCTCCGTGATCACGCGACCTTTCGCATACAAAGTGCCCGCCACGCAATACGGACGGTAATTGTGCGCATACTGGATGACTGGCACGCCCATGCGCCTGGCTCCGTGATAAAGCGAGGGCGATCCCACGGGAAAGACATTGTGAAAAAGTGCCAGGTCCGGCTTGTGCTCCGCAACGGCGCGCTCGAAACGGCGCAGGCTGTCAGGATTGTAAACCGTGCGCCAGGCCTGGCTGAAAATCGTCGGCGACCCTTCCCCCACCCATTCACGACTGTCCAGAGGCATCCGGATGACTTCGTGGTCCTCCTCCAGCAGCCGGTGGATTTTTTCCACTGAATTCTCCTCGCCGCCGTAGAGGAGATAGCGGTTGAAAACTTTGAGAATACGACGGCGCGGCATTGAATGTTGCTTTCCCAGCACAAAGCACAGCCTCTCCGCGTTCGCAACCATGCGTGTGGATCCCTTGGCCTCATTCCTCATCCTTCACCCTGCATCCTTTCAAAACCATTCCATCGCTTGCGCTTTGGGCGTTCCAAGGTATTCTCTCCGCCCCCTTGTCAGGGCGGACATTCCTGTCCGTCATCAAGGCGTCCTCTCCGGCGGACAATTAAGTCCCCACACCGTATCACTTATGTCTCCCACCCATATCCGCAACATCGCCATCATCGCCCACGTTGACCACGGCAAAACCACACTCGTGGACACTCTCCTGCGCGCCAGCGGCAACTTCCGCGAGAACCAGCAGATCGCCGAACGCGCGATGGACTCCATGGATCTCGAACGCGAAAAGGGCATCACCATCAAGGCCAAGAACACTTCCGTTCACTGGAACGACCATATCATCAACATCGTGGACACACCCGGCCACGCGGATTTCGGTGGCGAAGTGGAGCGCGTTATGAAGATGGTGGATGGCGTCATGCTCGTGGTCGATGCCTATGAAGGCCCGCAGGCGCAAACCCGGTTCGTCTTGAAGAAGGCACTGCAACAAGGTCTTAAGCCCATCGTCCTGCTCAACAAAATGGACCGTCCCAACGTGCAACCGCAACTGGTGCATGACGCAGTGCTGGAACTCTTCCTCGAACTCGAAGCGAGCGAAGACCAGTTCAATGCCGTGTTCCTCTATGGCAGCGCACGCTCCGGCTGGATCAGCGACAGTCCTGATGGTGAACATCACGACATGGCCTTTCTTCTGCAAAAGATCGTTGATCACATTCCCGCGCCGCTCGCCGAGCCTGAAGGCTGCTTTGAAATGCTCGTCTCCAACATTGACTGGGATCACTACGTTGGCCGCGTCGCCATTGGCAAAGTCACGCGCGGTTCCGTGAAGCTCGGTGATCGCGTCTTCCTTCTTGGCAAGGACGAAACCGAAGCCCCGAAGCCGGTAAAGGTCACCAAGGTTTTTCAATACACTGGAGTAGGCGGCAGCAGCGACAGCACTGTCGGCAGCGCAGGCGACATCGTCGGCATCAGCGGATTTGAGGATGTGGACATCGGCCAGACCGTCGGTGGGGCGATCGACGCCAAGGCACTTCCCTTTGTCGCCATCGACCCTCCAACCATCGTCATGCAATTCGCCGTCAACGACGGACCCCTGGCCGGACGCGAAGGCGATCACGTCACCTCCCGCAAGATCAAGGACCGTCTGGACCGTGAAGCCAAGATGAACGTCAGCATCTCCATCGCCGATACCGATAAGTCCGGCATCTTCAATGTCAGCGCCCGTGGCGCCATGCAGATCGCCGTGCTCGTGGAACAGATGCGGCGCGAAGGATTCGAGGTCGTCATCTCCCGCCCCATGGTCATCACCCGGCGCATTAACAATGTGCTCTGCGAGCCTTACGAGACTCTCTATTGTGACGTGCCTGCCGAATCCATGGGCGGCGTGATGAAAAGCCTCGCTGAGCGCAAGGCCCGCATCGACGACATGAAGACCAACCCCCACGGTGCCACCATCGTCGCGACCGTGCCCACGCGCGGACTCATCGGCTTCGAGTTCGACTTGATGAACCTCACCAGCGGTCACGGCATTCACAGCCACCTCTTCAAGGAATACGCTCCGCACGCCGGCAACATGCAAACCCGCAGCACCGGCACACTCGTGAGCACCGAAGGCGGCGAAGCCACATCCTACGCGCTCGATACCATCCAGGTGCGCGGCAAGCTTTTCGTCGGTCCTGGCGAACAGGTTTATGACGGCATGATCATCGGCGAGAACCCGCGCACCGACGATCTTCCGGTGAACCCCTGCCGTGCCAAACAGCTCACGAACTTCCGCAGCGCCGGTGCCGACAAAGGCATCCAGCTTACGCCGCCTGTCCGATTCTCCCTGGAGCGCGCAATTGAATACATCGCCCCCGATGAACTCGTCGAGTGCACGCCCAAAAGCATCCGACTGCGCAAACGCACGCTGGATTCCAGCATGCGTCAGCGCGAAAAGAAGCGTCTCGAAGGCGAACTGGAAGCGGCGTAACAAGGCCCATCCTTCGGCGCGCCAGAAAGGACGTGGCTCTTGCGGCTGGTTTGAATTGAAGTATCTTTCAGCCTGCCAACCCAAAGCCATGAGCACCGCCGTTCTTACTCTGCCGGAAACGTTGGACCTGCACGATGGTGAAGCGTTTTCCTTGGTGCTTGACGGAGTGTGGCAGAACGGCCAGCCAGTGGTGAAACACATGTCGCATCAGGTGTTGCCGGAAACGGACAGGAAAACTGCGGTCGAACGCTTCCTGAATAATTGGACGGGCGCGGCCCCCAGCATGACAGACAGCGAACTTGACGACTTGCGTTATGCGCACCTAAAAGAAAAGCATCGGAAATAAATCCGTGCGTCTCTTTCAGGACACCAACGTGCTGCTGGACGTAGCAATGAAGCGGGCCGGACTTGTCGAAGGAAGTTCAGCCGTTGTTTCATTGTGCGGCAGCGAGCCTCATGAATGCTGGATTGCCTGGCACACGCTGTCGAACATCTTTTACATCCTGCACCGTCATCTGAAGTCGGCCACGCGATCCCGCCAGTTTGTGAACGAGCTGCTCGCCTGGGTCCAAGTCCCTGCCGTGGATCAGGGGGACGCTTGCCGGGCGCGTGATCTTCCTATGCAGGACCTTGAGGACGCCATGAAGGTCGCCGCCGCAGAAGCATGCCGCGCCGATGTCATCATTACGCGCAATGTGACTGACTTCACTGGCAGTCCCATCCCCGCCTGCACACCGGAAGACTTTCTGGCCCGAAATTCCGGATCCACCTCATTCTCGTATGTCCTGGGAGGATTATCGTTGGCTAACAGCGGCAGCAGCCATGTGCCCGATCCACACGGCCAGCAGGCAGAGCACGAGCGAGAGCATCGCATTTAGACCGGCGCGCAACCAATCTCCGCCGGCCATGAGATTGTAGGTTTGCAGACCAAAGGATGAAAACGTGGTGAACCCGCCCAGCACGCCGATGGTCACCATCTGGCGCGTGAGTGGCGAAGTTATGATTACTCCCTCCGGACCGGTGAGCGCGGCGAAGGTGCCGATGACAAAGCAACCCAGAACGTTCACGACCAGTGTGCCCACAGGAAACGCATCGCCATACTTCGCATCGAAAATTCCCGAGAGCCACATGCGCAGCCCGGTGCCTGCGGCTCCTCCGAGCATGACGACGAGATAGGCTTTGAGCATGGAAGGGTTAATCCTAGAAGGAGTTCGCGACTTCCGTCCAGTTCACCACATTCCACCAAGCCTTCAGATAGTCGGGCCGGCGGTTTTGATATTTCAGGTAGTAAGCGTGTTCCCAGACATCGCAGCCG
>JAYVOH010000164.1:0-12314 GCA_043758025.1 Verrucomicrobiota bacterium | reverse complement strand
CAAATGCATCGCCTTCATATTATGGAAAATCCTGCTAGATGGTGTTGCTTTGCCGGTTCGTTCGCCTCTGGTGAACCCACACAAAACAGCGAAGACCCATTTTTCGCTCCAGAATAATCACCGGTTTGCGCAAGATGCTGCCCCAGGTTGTGATGCATGAGATGCCATTTGGGGAACATGGCTAAGGTGCGCCGCTGGTGCTCAATCGCCTCCCGCATTTTCCCCTTCATAGACAGAATGCTGGCGAGATTGTTCAGAGCCTCGATACCGTCGGGGTTAAGCTTTAATGCCTCACGGTAATGCTCCTCCGCGCCCAAATAATCTTTCAGATCTTGCAGTGATTTGCCCAGCTTGGACTCGGCATAAAAGTTGTCCTTTGTGTTGGCAACACAGTGCTCCCACAAAGCACGATCCGATTTCCAAGCCCGCAGCTGTCGTGATGAAGCGAACATCAGCGTGATTACCAGAACAGGGGCGGCGAGCGTTAAAACGATCTTGGCAATTTTATTGCGGCCAACCAAATCCCAGGTGCTCCAAACTATCGCCATGATCAATCCTATTTGCGAGATATAGGTGTAACGATCCGCGCGGATCTGGATGCCATTGGTAAAAATGCCGATGACCGGCAGCAATGTGATGACAAACCAAAGCCAGCCCACCAACAGGCATAAGTGTTTTTTGCGATTCTTAAAAAGCAGAACCGTGGCCGCGACCAGGAACAACAAGGAGGCAACGAATGCCGGGAGCGTTGGCCCATCCTGTGAATAAGGATAGTGAGCACTAAGATTGAAAGGCCAGACCAGATTGATCAGGTAATCAACATAGGAGACTGGAATATATGACAGCCGCGGCGCCACCCCGAGGGGTGCGATGGGGTTGAAATGCTCGCCCTGGCCGAGGATGGCGATCATCGATACCGCCAGCGAAAGCACAAACAATGGGATTTTTTCTTTAAGCAGCGGCAAGGCCTGTTGCCATAAACTCTTCACCGCGCCGACATCTTCCGCGGCATTCCATTGGATGCGACCCAAGGGCCACACATCCAACAAGAGCAGCACCACCGGCAACGTGACCAGCATCGGTTTGGAGAGCAGGCCGAGAGCAAAAACCAGGCAGACGATGCTGAGTCTGCGCCACGAATAGGGGCGGCGCGCATAGGCAGCATAGGCCCAGAGTGTCCCCATCATGAATACACCGCTGAGCACATCCTTTCGCTCCGCAATCCAGGCCACAGACTCGACCCTCAACGGATGCAACCCAAACAATGCCGCCACTATTGCACTGCGCCAGACCGCCCCCGTGAGCGAACGCATGGCCAGAAAGAGCAGCACCGTCGCTGCAACATGAAGGATGACATTGTGCATGTGGAATCCACCACCACCCTCCATTCCAAAAAGCGACACATCCAGCATCCAGGACAGGGTAGTGAGCGGATGCCACTGGCCAACGTGGCTGTGGGAAAAAGCCCACGCGATACCGGAGGGGCTAAGTCCCTCAGCAACTTCTGGAACATCCCCCAGATACTGATTATCGTCATAACTCAGGAAGCCAAACTTTGCGACCGGGCTGAACACCACAAAAACACATGCGGCAAGTGACACCGCCAACACCAGAACCAGAGGAGACATCGCCGGGGGCGCAGATTCAATTGGCGATTGGACGAACGGGGTGGGTGTTTGGGACATGACTGCGAGACTACAATTCAGGACTGGTCATCGCGCAATCTTCCTTTGGTGGACAAAATATTGGCTTATGCCGCTCTTGCGTTGATCTGTCAACGCCCTCCAGTCCCGGTTTCGGTTATTGAGTTTCGGAAATGCAGCGCGAACTCTGCAGACAGCTGCCGATTATCAGCGCACCACGCTTCACATTCCAACCGTTGATGCCTGCGATCAACGAGGCACCTTGATGTAAGCGCTGCGTCCTACCGTCACGATGCCAATCTGCACACTGATTCCAGTGCGTGGCTGCCAGGTGTAGGGCACCGCAATGGCGCGCTCGTTGAAAAGCGCGATAAGTTCTTTGAACCGACCAATGCGCCCAACCTTGAACGCCCGTTGCTCCCCGCAGTAGGCGGAAAAATATCTGGCCGGCGGACCAGAATCGGAGCTATGCGACCGCTCGCACTCTTTGTATTCCGTCCGTGTCACATCCGACCAACGATGCTCACTGTGGCTGGCACCCTTGCGTTTACTGCTCTGATCCACGCTGAAACCGTCATCGTCACAACGGATCACATAGCTGGTGCTGAAATAATAAACCAGAACCGGTATCGAGATGCCCGCAAGGATCACCAGCGCTCCAATCCAGGGCTTAATTAGCAAAGCGGCTACGGAGCCGATCAATAAACAGATGACAGCAAAAATGATGCAAAACGGAAGTGCCGAGCCTTGTTTGAATTCAAACTTCATTCTATCGCATTTGTCGCATTTTTCCGCTGTGTCAAGGGCCGCGAAAATGCCAGCAGCTCATAATCAGCAAGGGCCGCTACTCAAAAAAACCGCGTGCAGTGCGATTCTGTGCGGCACTGCTTCGATGCATTTTCAGACTTGCTGAGAACTTTAGGAGTGGGCCGCAACAATTTTTACGTCTCGTTGTTTACATGACCATGCTAGCCTCACTACGAAGCTAGCGACCAGAAACCCAAAATCATAATATGAAAATCATCACGACCCTCTGTGCGCTCGCCTTCTGCAGCGCACTCTCGCTCAATGCTGCTGACGAACCCAAAAAGCCCGGTAAAGGCGGCGACAAACCGCACCACACGCCGGATGAGGTATTCAAGAAACTCGACGCCAACAACGACGGTTCTGTCAGCAAAGAAGAATTCCTGGCCGGCCCGCGCGGCAAGGCTGATCCCGCCAAGGCTGAGGAGCACTTCAAAAAGTTGGACAAAGACAGCGATGGCAAGCTGACCCTGGAAGAGTTCAAGGCCGGCGCCATGGAGCACAAGAAGAAAGAGAAGTAAGCCGGCCCCGTCCGCAATTTCATTCCGCCGCATCTGCTGCAAAACAGATGCGGCATTTTTATACAGCCACCCGAACGGATTGAAGGCAGCTGCCCTCCTGATATTTTTCCAAGAGATATAAATTCAATCCAATCAGGTGCTTGAACATCACCCCAAAATGGTGACGATGAGGGTTTCCCATCATGTTCAATGAACTGAAATCCATGACCCTGCCCGATGGCAGCGCGTTGGCCAGACGCGTGCCCTGCGGCAACAGCGGCGGGCTTAAGTTCGTGCTCATGATCGTGGGCCTCATCCTGCTCTTCACAGACTATTGGGTCGTGGGCCTCGTGCTCCTCGGCCTGGCCACCATCATCAGCAGAGACCATTACGAATGCGGCGCCTGCGGGAATGGTGTCTCCGCCCGCTCCCAATTGTGCCGCATCTGCCGCGTTCGATTAGTAAGCCGCATCCCCGCCAAATTAGATCCCCGCCTTTGGTTCGTCCGTCCCGCATTTATCAATTTCCTGATCTTCTGCCTGACAGTCGCGACGATCTGTTTTGTCTTCTGGTTAAGGCAGAAAAAATGACCTGGCAAAGTGGCGCGCCCGGCAGGGATCGAACCTGCGACCAGCGGATTAGAAATCCGCTGCTCTATCCACTGAGCTACGGGCGCTTTTTCATCGAACGATCACTATGCCTGAAATTCATTCGACGGCAAGAATGACATGGCCGCTTTTCAGAAACGTCGTCAAGCAACCTGGTATTCACTAAATGTCAGCTCTTTGTCCCCGATCTTGCCAGACGCTCGAATGGGCGGTATTGAATGCAAGAAATTTGCCAACTAGGTTTGTCTGGCCAGCGTGAAGCTGTCGAACGATCCGTGCTGAAGCATAACCGACCATGACATCAGAAGACGATAGTGCACCCAAACCACCCGGGGACGCCATTGGCCATACGCCTTGGAAGCCGCCCTCACCTGCGCTTTTGCAAGGATTGCTTCAGGGTTTTGAGGTGATCGAATTGATCGGATGCGGCGGAATGGGCGCCGTTTACAGTGCGCGGCAAATTTCGCTCGACCGCATGGTGGCCATCAAACTGCTGCCTCCGGCGCTGTTGGATTCCAATGAGGATTACTCGGAGCGCTTTCGCCATGAAGCACGCATGATGGCGCGGCTCACGCACCCCGGCATCATTTCGGTGTTCGACTTTGGTGAGTCGTCAGACGGTCAGCTTTATATCGTGATGGAATACGTCAAGGGCATCGACGTGGCGCACATGCTCATCCAGCAGGGCAAGTTACAACCGCTGCACGCGCTGTCCATTGCCGCTCATGTCTGTGATACCCTGAGATATGCTCATGAGCAGGGCATCATCCATCTCGACATCAAACCGGCGAACGTGATGGTGGACATGGAAGGCAGAGTCAAAGTCGCTGACTTCGGCCTCGCGAGCCTGGCAGCGCAAGATACCAGTGATGATGATAGCACCATCCTGGGCACGCCGGATTATGTCGCGCCGGAGGGTCTGGTAATGGGCGTGAAGGTTGATCATCGCGCTGACTTGTATTCTCTGGGTGTGTCGCTTTATGAAATGCTGACCGGAAAAGTGCCCTGCAAGCCGGTGGTGCCGCCGAGCATTGCAGTGCCCGGACTCGACAAACGATTCGATTCTGTTGTAAAGCACGCGCTGGAAACTGATCCGAATGACAGATACCAAAGCGCGGCAATCTTCCGCAAAGATCTGGATCAAATTCTCAGCGTGCCAGTGGCCACTCCTGCGCTGGCCAAAACTGGCCGGGTGCGGCATATGCGTCCAAACAGGACATTGGTTCCAACTGCAAGGTCTCAGCCGTCTGCAAGGAGGACCCCGGTGAAAAATGACGCGCCCTGGGCTTTGATTATAGTGGTCTTCATCATCATAGCGGGAGTCACCTATTATTTATTACAGAATGACGCCAGCCCAAAGAGCAAGACTAATGCCACGGAAGAAAAGGCAAGTCCAAATACGGGCGGGCATGAGCCTAAACGAAAAAAGAGCAACGACCGTGATAAGGGAAATTTCCCCACTGTAGTTCGGAAATCGCCCTCTGGTCTGCAGGATACCGGTCAAAGCAGGAGCTTGAAAAACGAAAATGTCTCTGACTCCCGGATGGAAGACTTGTGCAACATTTTTGCAGCGGACATCGAACGCGAAGCAACTCGTCCTTTTAAGAACGCCTGTGATGACCTGGACTACAAATATGCTGCCGCCCTGGATCGGGAGTTTGAAAAAGTAAAGGATACTGCTGACAAGGGTGAACTCTCAAAACTGAGTTTTGAACGAAGCCGCGCCAAGAGTCATACACTTGATCCGCCAAAAGATTACGAAAAACATACGTCCAGCGAACTCAAAAGACTGCGCGATACATATTGGGCTGAATATGAGAAGCTGGCATCAATCCGGAATCATGCTGCGAGAGCGCTCTATAAAAAACACGAGCAAGCCCTTTCCTCTTTGCATGACGAGCTTGTCAGGACAGGCAAGAACAACGATGCCGCCGAAGTGGACTCCAAATTGAAGGAAGTGAAACAGATGCCTCACTTAAACAGCGGTAATTCTACTCAGCCTCCATGAGCAGCGGTTCACCCTCTCATCACGAGGGCTGGCGGAGCGGCTTCTGGGCGCTGATGGGCACTCAATGCCAGAATGCTTTCAGCGACAACGCGTTGAAGTTTCTCGTCATCGGACTCGCACTCGGACGTGCGACCACTGAAGACGAGCGCAGCCACATCGTGCCTCTGGCAGGTGTGCTTTACGCCGGGCCATTCCTGGTGTTCTCCATGTTCGGAGGCTGGCTGGCGGACAGGTTTAGCAAGGCGGGGGTGATGCGCGGCGTGAAATTCGCCGAGATATTCATCATGCTCTTTGCGGCTCTCGGACTCGGCTTGCAAGTTCCTGCGCTGGAATATCTCGCTGTATTTTTCATGGGCTGTCACAGCGCGATCTTTGGCCCGTCGAAATACGGTATCCTTCCTGAAATGCTGCCATATGAAAAACTTTCTTGGGGCAACGGCCTGCTGGAGCTGCTCACGTTTGCCGGTGTCATCCTCGGAATGATGGCCGGTGGGTTCCTCGCGGAATACATTCATGGCGGACAATACTGGTCAGGACTGATTCTCTCGGCACTCGCGTTCTGCGGCTGGCTTGCGAGCCAGAAAATCACGCGTGTGCGGCCCGCTGATCCGACGTGTCAGATCCGATACAATCCTGTGACGGACCTCGCCGCGCAGGTTCGTTTGCTTCACGGCGACCGCGATCTTTGGCGCGCGAACTGGGGCAACACCGGCTTCTGGTTTGTTGCCGCACTCGTGCAGCAGAATCTTGTGCTTTATTCAGACAGCGTGCTGGGTCTCGACCGCTTTCAAAACACGCTGCTGCTTTCCGCGTTGTTAATTGGCATCGGTATCGGCAGCGCGGCGGCGGGATTTCTTTCGCGAGGGCGCATCGAATACGGCTTCGTTCCTCTGGGCGCGTTGGGGCTGGCATTGAGCACGATCCCGATGGGAATCACGGCAATCAGCATTGTAAATTTTACGATCAGCCTCGTCGCTCTCGGCCTGTTCGCAGGGCTGTTCATTGTTCCGGTTTCCGCCGTGCTGCAACACAAGCCTGCTCCGGAATCCAAGGGTGCAGTGCAGGGCGCGGCCAACCTGCTGTCGTTCGTCGGCATCTTCGCTGCATCCGGTGTGCAGTTCCTGCTCTCTTTGATTAAACTGACGCCCGGCCAGGTGTTCTGGTTCTGCGGCTGTGCCGCGCTCATCACCGGCATCTACGCCGCCGCGACCCGGCGCGGGGCTTTGCAAAATTTGCTGCAATTGTTCTCCAACAAGCCATCTTAGCCCATGCCTGAAAACGAACGCACCCAAACCATGGCCGTGTTCTGCGACTTTGAGAACATCGCCATTGGCACGCGCGAGGCGAAGTATGACAAGCTCGACATCAGCAAGGTATTGGAACGCCTGCTGGTTAAAGGCCACATCGTCGTGAAGAAAGCTTACTGCGACTGGTCGCGCTATGAGGTCTTCAAGAAGCCGATGCACGAGGCTTCCTTTGAGCTGATTGAGATTCCCCACGTGCGACTGTCCGGGAAAAACTCCGCCGACATCCGCATGGTCGTGGACGCGCTCGACCTCTGCTACACGAAGCCGCACATGGATACCTTCGTCATCATCAGTGGCGACTCCGACTTCTCGCCGCTCGTGAGCAAGCTGCGCGAGAACAACAAGACCGTCATCGGTGTTGGCGTGAAGAACTCAACTTCTGACCTCTTCATCTCGAACTGCGACGAGTTTATTTTTTATGACGACTTAGTGCGTCACGAGAAAAAACGCGCCGCCGCCGGGCGCAAGCCCGCACCGCAGACATCCGCGAAAGCTGTGGCATCTTCCGAGGCAAAGCCTGCAGGCGATCCAGAAAAGGCCATCCAGCTGGTCATGGAAACCGCCGATGACATCATTGAGGAACGCGGTGCAGATGAAAAGCTTTGGGGTTCCATGATCAAGCAAGCCCTGCGCCGCAAGCAACCAGGCTTCAATGAGCGCTACCACGGATTCCGTTCGTTCCGGGCCTTGCTGGAAGCCGCACGCGATCGCGGTCTGCTCGAATTGAAGCTCGAAGAAAAATCCGGCGACTATGCCATCAAGCGCATTGAGGCGGAATGAACCATCGCGTTCATGTCAAAACATAACGTCCGTTTTGTTTGGTGCCGATGCGTTTCACCAGCTTTGATTTGAGCAGGGGCGCGAGGATGTTGGCGGCTCCCTGCTTCGTCACGCCGAGAGCCGACCAGAGCTCCGCCGGAGCGATGGCACCGCGATCCCGCAGCAGATGCAGCACCTGCTCCTGCCGCGGTCGCAGCACGGTTTGTTTTTTGCCAGCTTCGGCAGATAGCCGCTGCACACGCAGCCACACGCGGTCAAGGATTTGCCGCAAGCCCTCGGTCGTGTATTCCAGCCAGCCGGTGAGATCGTCACCGCGCTTGCGCACGGCATCGAGCTCGCGGTAATAGCGCGGCCGGTCCTCCCAGTAGATTTCATCCACGGAGAAAATGTGGTGCGTGTCGAATCCGCGACGATATAAATCCCATAGCGCGAGCATCCGCCCCATACGGCCGTTGCCGTCCGCGAAGGGATGGATGTTCTCAAACTGGTAGTGCAGCACCGAGGAACTGATGACGGGCGACCACTCCGTGCTGGGGCCGTTCCACCAGTCCAGCAACTCGCGCATCAGACCGGAAACAAACTCCGCGCCCGGTGGCACATGCTTGCCCACGCGCACTTGGATGCTGCGATAGCGCCCCGCCTCGCCCTGATCCATCACGGCTCCGGCCAGGCGGCTGTGCAGTTCAAACAAATCCTCGTGCGTGACCCGGGCGGCATTGGCCGCGCGCCGCTCCATCCAGCGCAAACCGGCGAAGTAGTTGGTGATCTCGCGCCGCGAACGTTCCGTGTGCGACGGCAGCAGCGCGCCGGAATCCAGTGCACGCACATCTTCCAGCGTCAGAGGATTGCCCTCGATGGCCGTGGAAGCGTGCGCGCCGCGATGCTTTGTGTCCTTCTGCAACTGCGGCACCCAGGAAACCTGCACCGTGGCCGAGGACAGTTGCGTCCTCAGCGTGGCAATGGCCTCCAAGTCGCGGACGACCTGGGCGCTAATGCTGAACTGTGGTTGAAATGACATGGGTTGACTCCTTTCTGGATAAAGAAATTCAATCACATGGTCAAGTAAAAGTCAAGTATTTGGGCAAGAGAAAGACAAGTGACTGGTCAAGCGGGTGCCCGAGCGGCGCGAAGTCATTCCGCCGCGCAATTCTCTGCGAGTTGTTTGATGTGTTTGAGCACGCGCTCATGCACGGCCTTTACCACACGGCTTGTGATCGGAGCCCAGTAAGCTTGCGGCCAGAGATCGTGCTGAAACCAACTTGTTCCTTCGATCCGCGTGCGTCCGCCTTCGAGCGGAATCAGAACGAACCGCCCATGCTTGACCGTGAAGTAGCCTTCGACATGGCGTGGCTTTGCATTGAAAAATGGATTACTCTCAAACATCGCTGGTGGAGTTTCTAGCACATCGAACTCAAGCACGCGACCCGGCTCCCATCGCGTAACGATCTCTGGCATGTGACCGGTGCTCAGCACACAGCTCCTTCGCGCACCAACGCCGGTGCCGTTCATCGTGGCTTCGATTGGATATGCGAGGCCGTGCGCCAGCAGTCCGTCCGGTGCTGTTTCGATTCTTGGAAATGAAGGCACGAAGCGCCAGACCACCTCGGGTGGCGTATTGACTTCAATCGTCGTAGTCTGTTCAAGCAGCGGTGACGCTGATTTGAACCGTTGCTCGAAACCCATCGTGATTGGCGCAATGCCGCAAACCAGCAGCAACATCGTCCGTTGGTGCGACTTCATCTTGCTGACAATCCATGCTATGATGGCACCAATGCTCGCGAGTGCGGCGGAAATCACTGATGCCATCAACAGACACACGATGCCCTCGATTCCAAGCATGAGAAACCCCGTCAGTCCAAGTGTGAGGGCCAGCACCATTGAGGTGCGCGACCAATCCCACTTTCGGCCCCGATTGCATAGCAATGCACTGGCAAATCCTGCGGCAAGAGGCAGCAGCATAAACAATCCGTAGCCATATGTCTGCGTCACCACCGTTGCAAGAGTCGCGATCCCTGCTGTCGACAAAGCGACCAAGAACACCACTCTGAAAACGGGTATCGCTCCCGAGCCACTAGGCATTGGTGTGAATACGCCGGGTGGTCGCGGAGGCTTGGAACGTGGAGGACCAGCCATGTTTCAACCTGGCATGATTTGATGAAAAGACAAAGGTGCTACCCATTCGCCCTTAAAATCTGCGCGAGCACATACGGCAGGATACCGCCAGCGCGGTAGTAGTCGATTTCGACGGGGGTGTCGATTCGGACGATGACGGGGACATCGAAGGTGCCACCATCAAACTCGTGGACGCGGAGGATGGCTTCGCCCATTGGCTTGAAGTCATTGCTGAGTTCCAGGAGATCGAACGTGGCATTGGCCAGGTCTTTGACCTTGTCGTAATCTTCCTTGTTCTTAAAGTTGCACGGGAGAATGCCCATGCCAACAAGGTTGCTGCGGTGGATGCGCTCGAAGGATTTTGTGATCACGGCTTTGACGCCAAGGAGTCGCGTTCCTTTGGCGGCCCAGTCGCGGCTGGAGCCCATGCCGTAGTCCTCACCGGCAAGAATAATGGATGGAATGCCTGCCGCCTTGTAAGCCTCGGCGGCCTCGAAGATCGACATGACGACCGAATCCGTAGGGGCTGGTTCGGGGCCCGTGATGGTTCCATTCGGCAATTCATGGGCTTCCACCATAAGCTGCGGTTGCGGCTTAATGTGGTTGAAAAATTTTGTAACGCCGCCTTCGGTGCCGGGGACCATGAGGTTCTTAATGCGGACATTGGCAAAGGTGCCGCGGGTCATCACAAGGTCATTGCCGCGACGGCTCCCGTAGCTGTTGAAATCCGACTGCGAGACGCCGTGCTCGGTGAGGAAGCGGCCAGCCGGGCTGTCTTTCTTGATGTTACCCGCGGGACTGATATGATCGGTGGTCACGCTGTCGCCGAAGATTCCCAGTGGTCGCGCGCCTTTGATTTCGGTGATGTCACCGGGCGTCATGCTGAAGTCGGCAAAGAAGGGCGGGTGCTGAATGTAGGTCGATTTGCCGTCCCACTGGAAGACCTCGCCAACGCCGCCTTCGATCTCGTTCCACTTTGGATTCTGTGATGCGAAATCGGTGTAAAGTTTACGGAACACGTCCGGCGAAAGTGCGGACTGCATAGCTTCACGAATCTCTTCCGTGGTGGGCCAGATGTCCTTGAGGAAAACATCCGCACCCTCCGAATCAAGCCCGATCGGCTCCCTGCTCAAGTTGATGTCCACGGTTCCTGCCAGCGCGTAGGCGACCACGAGGGGCGGTGACATCAGAAAGTTCGCCTTCACGTTTTGATGCACGCGCGCTTCAAAGTTGCGATTGCCGCTGAGCACGCTGGCACCGATGATGTCCTGAGTTCGGACGACGTCCTCGATGCCTTTATCGAGCGGCCCGCTGTTGCCAATACAAGTTGTGCAACCGTAGCCAACAGTTTGGAATCCGAGCTTGTCGAGTTCTTCCTGAAGGCCTGTTTTCGTGAGGTAATCCGTCACGACGCGGGAGCCGGGCCCGAGTGAGGTTTTGACGCTGGGCTTTACCACAAGACCCCGTTGATTGGCTTTTTTAGCCAGAAGGCCGGCGGCGAGCATGACGGAGGGATTGCTAGTATTGGTGCAGCTGGTGATGGCAGCGATCAGCACCGAGCCGTGCGTGATCTGATCTTTGACACGGCCCTTGCTCTCCACGGTGACCGTGTAAGAAGTAATCGGCACGTTTTCCTCGAAAGCATTTTCCGAAACGTCCTTGGACTTGCCGTAACCATCCGGGGCGGGGGCGACGAGCAGCGTTTCGAATGCCTGCTTCAACGCACTGACCTCGATGCGGTCCTGGGGGCGTTTCGGACCGGCCACACTTGGAGTGATGGTGGTAAGATCAAGCTCCACGATGTGCGTGTAGTCGACCTCATCCGTTTCAGGAATGCCCCACATGCCTTGGGCCTTGAAATAATTTTCAACTGTCTGGCACAATTCCGCTGGGCGCCCGGTGCCACGAAGATATTCGATGGTGATCTCATCGACTCCGAAGAAGCCCATGGTCGCGCCATATTCGGGTGCCATATTGGCGATGGTGGCGCGGTCCGGCACGCTGAGCGCACGGGCGCCGGAGCCGAAAAACTCCACGAACTTGCCCACCACTTTTGTTTTGCGCAGCAATTCGGTTACACGCAGCACGAGGTCGGTCGCGGTGACGCCTTCCCGCAAGTCGCCGGTCAGATGGACGCCCACGACTTCCGGCACTAGAAAGGTAACGGGCTGGCCGAGCATCCCCGCTTCGGCTTCGATTCCGCCCACGCCCCAGCCCACGACGCCGAGGCCATTGATCATAGTCGTGTGCGAATCAGTGCCAACAAGTGAGTCGGGATAATATACGCCGTCTTTTTCCAGCACGCTTTTCGCGAGATATTCGAGATTCACTTGATGCACGATGCCAATGCCGGGCGGGACGACCTTGAAAGTGTTGAAGGCCTGCTCGCCCCATTTGAGGAACTGATAGCGCTCCTTGTTTCGCTCAAATTCCAGCGCGAGGTTTTTGTTAAGTGCATCCTGCGTTCCGGCAAAATCAACCTGAACGCTGTGATCCACGACGAGATCCACCGGCACCAGCGGCTCGATCATTTTCGGGTTTCCGCCCAGCGC
>JAYVOH010000163.1:0-4346 GCA_043758025.1 Verrucomicrobiota bacterium | reverse complement strand
GTTTAAACGTTTGTTCAAACAAGCGATGTCGGAACATCGCCCGATCAACCAGCACCATTTCATTTTAACATTTTAACGGAAAATAATCCGCTTCCTTGGCATGTGCGTTCCAGAAGGGCAGTTTTACGCGATTGCACTCAGTCGTGGAGGGCGACTTGTCCACGTTGCACAGGCTGGATTACTGGCAAGCCGCGTTACGGATGTTTGCCGAGCATCCTGCCAAAGGGGTGGGTGTTGATAGATTCAGCGATGTTTACCTTGACTGGCACGCTTCACCAGGGTTTACGGATCACCTTAGTTCTGCAGTGAGTGATCCAATGACTTTGGCTGCTGAACGCGGATGGGCCGGATTTATTTTGTGGTGTGGGGCTGTGGGTTTTGCCTCTGCTGCTTTGGTCATTGCTACTCAAACAAGAAGCTGGGTCTTAATGGGTTTTGCGGCATCTGTCACGAGTTTCCTGGTAGCTGGATCATTTACTACTCTCTATGACAAATTGGAACTATGGCAGCCGCCGGTCGTTGTTGCTATCATGCTTGCCATATTGATGCTCTGGCACAGTGTGCGAAACCGATTTAAGACCATTTTCAAAACACTTATCATCGGAGCGGTGAGCGCAATTTTTGCAGCATTAACTATTTGGCTTCTGGCGATGTATTGTGAATCGAAGAAGAGTTATCTGGCAGAACGTCTGTCTTCTTCTGCTCTCGACGTTATTCCGGAATCTGTTGCGGGCGGATGGCATCTTCGTCCTCTTAAGAATTCATGCGGCAGTCTGATCTACTTGTTGCCCCCAGAACTTCCCGTTGAAGCCCGGTTGCAAAACGTGCTCCGTCCATTGGCAGAGCTTGGTTGGGAAATTTTTGCGTTCAATACTCAATCTGCGGATCATGTCCGTCTCGGTGAGGCATTGAAACAGCACTTGCTTGCGCTGCAATCTACAAAAGTGCCTTTGGTGCTTGCCGGTGAATCCACCAGCGGCGGGCTGCTGCTCAGCCTCTGGAGCGAAGGTCGGCTGAACCATATGGTGGAGCGGGTGGCGGTTTTAGAATCTCCTCCTGTTCCGTTGTCGCGTTTACAAAACCATGGCGACATCCCTCTCCTCCTGGCACACTGGAGTCGGGACAGGGAGATACCACTTTCCATTGTTGAAAATTCAAGCAAAGCGCAGGGTATCGCGTTGCAGGTCATTCGTGGAAATGACTGGTCAGTAGGCTGGCGAGCTTTGCTGACGACTGATACTGCTGTGGACAAGAGGTGAAGCACCGTTACGATGATATTTAATCCGTGTCGTCAATCCTCAAATCATTCGCTTTGATCAGTGATCCCACCCGGGCGCGCATCCTGGCCTTGCTGCGTCAGGAGGAGCTGTCGGTCGCGGAGCTTCAGGAAATTCTCGCGCTGGGCCAGAGCAACATCAGCGCCCAGCTTGCGCGCTTGAAGGAAACCGGACTCGTCACGGACCGGCGCTCGGGTAAGAACCGGCTCTACCGATTGCAGCCACCGGGCGCCAAGGAGCGCGATACCCATGCGCATTTGCTGGCCCTGCTTGATGCAGCGACTCAGGAATTGCGCGAAGCCAAGAGCGACATGATCGCGCTGAAGCTAATCCGACGGAAGCGAGCGGACACCGCGCGATCATATTTCGATGCGCTGGCTGGGAAGTTCGGGCGTCATCACATCCCAGGTCGTTCATGGAAGGCGCTGGGAGAAACATTGCTGCATCTCATTCCGTCATCAATCGTCATCGCCGATCTCGGCGCGGGCGAGGGGACGCTTTCCCAAATGCTGGCGCGGCACGCGAAGCAGGTCATCGCCGTGGACAACTCGGAACAGATGGTGGCCTATGGGACGAAACTGTCTAAGCAGCACGGTTTTGCCAATCTCGATTATCGGCTTGGCGATCTGGAAGATCCGCCCATCAAGGCGGGCACGGTGGACGTGGCATTTTTCAGTCAGGCGCTCCATCACGCGCAAAATCCCGCGAACGCCATCGCAGCGGCGCATCGGATACTCAAGCCCGGCGGACGTATCGTCATTCTCGACTTGCTGAAGCACACTTTTGAAAAAGCCCGCGCACTTTATGCAGATGTTTGGCTGGGATTTTCTGAAGTCGAACTCCATGAGCTTCTGGAAGATGCTGGATTTCTGGCGCAAGAAATACGAACGGTGGATCGCGATCTGAAGAGTCCGCACTTTCAGACCGTGCTCGCGGTCGGCCTGAAAAGCTGAAGGGCAGTCCGAAACTTTCGGCAAAAAAGAAAGCTCTCCGGCCTTGCGACCGGAGAGCCAGACGATCCAGCAACCAAAAATTACGAGGATCGAACGAAAGGTTGCAACAAACCAGGCTGCATCCAATTTCGGCCCGCAAACAGTAAAGCCCGCAGACGCCCTAATCTTAAAATCTTTTGGAGAGGCGTCAATACAGAGGGGGCATTTTTTCAAAAACAGTGGTCGATTCGCAGTAGTGAGAGGGTGTTTTAGGGGCGAATTACGAAAATTTTAGGATTTTTCATGTTGACATGAAAATGGAGATTCTCATGCAACACGAAGCCAGGCGGGATGATGAATTCACGCAACGCTCTCGCAATAAATGATTTAGGTGGGATAATCTTCATCCAGTTAATTGTTTTTTGATTTATCGGTGCATGGTTTGCTGAATTCCGTAAATAATTGGAATTTCGGCATGATTCTTCGGCTTTGAATGTGAATCACGTCGGCGGCGCGATTTTTTGCGATGGATGCATTGCATGACACATTTCGTATTTCCAGCGGTGGTTTTCAACTGAATTGAGAAAGATTCCGAAATGAGGATCGTTAATTTTGATCGCCTGTAAGTGAGTGGGCCGCTTCTCGGCGGAATGTCCTCTTTGCGGTTGCGGGCATTGGTCATACAGTGTTGCTTCGGCACTCGCGGTTTATCCAAATTTATTTGATTATGCATCTGAAAACTACCATCGCCGGAACAGCCGCCATCCTGTTCGCCCTCACGGGTTGCGGGCCATCCAACGAACAGGCGGCACCACCCGTCAAATCCAACACCACCTCAGCGTCAGCCACTTCCAAAAAAGAAGAGGAACCGCAAAAGAAGGTCGATAACGCTTCAGCGCTCTCTGTGCCAGCGGGCACTCCGTCCGAAGCAAAAGTGGATGCCAATCTTTATGGGTGGCGCGGCCCTCTCCAGACCGGGGCCGGTGTGGGGCATTACGCCAACGCGAAGCTTGATCCGAATCCGCTTTGGACGCGTGAAACTCACGGACGCGGCACACCGGTGATCGTTGATGGGAAAGTCTTCACCTTCGGGTATCGGGGCGAGAAAGAGGAACTCATCGAGCATCTGGCCTGCCTTGATGAAAAAACAGGCGAACAACTCTGGCAGATTGAATGGCGGGATTTTATCAGCGACACAGTTTACAACCGTTACTCCATCGGCTCGCCTTGTGTGGATCCGGAGACGAAGCGGGTTTATGTTCTTTCTGCTTACGGTGTTTTCATCTGCGCGGATTTTTCCGGGAAAGAACTCTGGCGGCATTCGCTGATGGAGGAAATTGGCCGCATGACGTTCCCGAACTCTAAGGTGGGCGCACCCATCATCGAGGGCGACCTCGTCATAATTCAAGGTATCACGTCCAACTGGGGCGGGGACGGCCCAGCGGCCAATCGTTTCTACGGATATGACAAAATCACTGGCGAGCTTGTCTGGTCCAGCACTCCTGGTGAGATTCCGCCGAAAGACAGCTCGCACTCCACGCCAGTGCTGGAAACCCGCGATGGCAAACGCGTGTTCTGGGTGGGCACCGGCTGCGGAAACCTCGTCTGCGTGAATGCCCGCACCGGTCAACCACTCTTAAGGCACAAGGTATCCAAGGGTGGCGTGAACGGCTCTGTCTTGATCCATGGCGGCAACAAAGTAATCGTCGTGCATGGCGAGGAAAATCCCGACACGTCGGACAAAGGGCGCATGGTCGCGATTAAGATGCCCGGGCACTTTGATGCCCAGCAGATGGTGTCTGATCCCGATCTCAGCCCTGAAAAGTGGAAGGCCAACGAACTCTGGCGCGCCAATATCACGGCGGAGACCAGCTCTCCGACGCTCGCGGGCGATCACATTTATCAGGTCACCGAAGGCGGTGAGTTGCTTAGCGTGAATGCAAATACCGGCGTCATCGAATGGGCTAAAAAATTGAGCAACAAGAACATTCACGCATCACCCTTCTATGAGGACGGCCTGATCTATTGCGTATTTCCATCAGGCCAGCTTTTCGTCGTGAAGCCGGGCGAGAAGGACGCGGAAATTGTCCGGGAGATCAAGCTCGAGGGACAGGGAATCGGTTCGCCCATCATCGGC
>JAYVOH010000162.1:0-4369 GCA_043758025.1 Verrucomicrobiota bacterium | reverse complement strand
CCGAGAAGGCCATGGGCCACATCAAAGCAGGCGCGAAGAAGGTCATCATCTCCGCACCCGGCAAGAACGAAGACATCACCGTGGTGATGGGCGTGAATCACGAGAAATATGTCGCCGAGAAGCACACCATTATTTCCAATGCGAGTTGCACCACGAATTGTCTCGCGCCCCTCGTGCACGTGTTGCTCAAGGAAGGTTTCGGCGTTGAAGAAGGTCTGATGACCACCATCCACAGTTACACCGCCACGCAGAAAACGGTGGACGGCCCCAGCAAGAAAGACTGGAAAGGTGGCCGCAGCGCCGCGATCAACATCATTCCCAGCGGCACTGGTGCAGCCAAGGCCGTCGGTTTGGCGATTCCCGAAGTGAAGGGCAAGCTCACTGGCATGTCCTTCCGCGTGCCCACGCCGACTGTGTCGGTCGTTGACCTCACCGTGAAGACCGTGAAGGAAACCAGCTATGCTGAAATTTGCGCCGCCATGAAGAAGGCGAGCGAGACCTACATGAAGGGCATCCTTGGTTACACCACCGACGAGGTGGTCAGCTCGGACTTCATCCACGATGCACACAGCTCTATTTTCGATGCCGGCAGCGGTTTGGAATTGAACAGTAAGTTCTTCAAGCTCGTGAGCTGGTATGACAATGAGTGGGGCTACAGCAACCGCTGTGTTGACCTCGTGAAATACATCGTCAGCAAAGGACTCTAGAATTCCGTAATTTATGACGGGCGGCGAGCACGCCGCCCGTTTTTTATCCCTTTATCCAAATGGCAAAAAAAAGTATTCGTGACCTTGATGTTAGCGGCAAACGCTGCCTCGTCCGCGTGGATTTCAACGTGCCCCTCGACGACAAAGACGGCACCATGGTCATCACCGACGACACTCGCATCAAGGAAACCCTGCCCACCTTGAATTACCTCATTGAGCATGGCGCGAAGCTGATACTATGCAGCCATCTGGGCCGTCCGAAAGGCCAGCGCGATCCCAAGCAATCACTCAAACCTGTAGCTGCCCGGCTTAGCGAAATGTTGGCTCGCCCCGTGGATTTTGCGGATGATTGCATTGGCACAGATGCCAAGACCAAGGCTCTCGCTCTGGGCAATGGCGGCGTGCTGCTGTTGGAGAACGTCCGCTTTCATGCTGGTGAAGAAAAGAACGACGCGGAACTCGCCAAACAGATGGCCGACCTCGCTGAGATTTATGTGAATGACGCCTTTGGCTCCGCCCATCGCGCACACAGTTCGACTGCGGGAGTTGCAGCTTATCTGCCCGCCGTTTCCGGTTTGCTGATGGAGAAGGAATTGACCTGGCTGCATGACGAGCTGGAAAAACCGGAGCGTCCTTTCGTTGTCATCCTTGGTGGCGCAAAAGTGAACGACAAAATCGGCGTCATCAATCGCCTGCTGGAAAAAGCCGACACCATCATCATCGGTGGTGGCATGGCCTATACCTTCCGCAAGATCGTGCAGGGCATCACCATCGGCAAAAGTCTTTACAAGCCCGAGTGGGAACCCATCGCCCAAGCGGCGCTCGACAAGGCGAAGGAAAGGGGAGTCAAACTTCTCATCCCCATCGACGCCCTGATCACGGATGCCTTTGATTTCGATGCCAAGAAACTCGGCAACACGAAATACACTACTCTGGGCGAAAGCATCACTGATGGCTGGGAAGGCGTCGATATCGGTCCTGAGTCCGTGAAGCTTTTCGCCGCTGAAATCGCGCGCGCGAAGACTGTCATCTGGAACGGCCCCATGGGCGTGTTTGAAATCAAGGAAAGCTCGAAGGGCACCTTTGACATTGCCGAAGCCGTGGCTGCCAACAGCAGTGCCAAAACCATCATCGGCGGCGGAGACAGCGTGAAGGCCGTTAAGAAAGCCAGGCTGGACGACAAGATGACCTTCATCTCAACCGGTGGCGGTGCCAGCCTCGAACTGCTCGAAGGCAAGGAACTCCCTGGAGTCGCCGCGCTACAAGACAAGTGACTTCAATCTAAAAACCCATTCCCATGCTCCCCGTAATCCGCAAACCCATCGTCGCCGCGAACTGGAAGATGAATAATCCTCCTGCCGAGACGGAGAAGTATCTTCGTTCCTTCCTCCGCCTCATTCTGGACAAATCCCCGGTGCAAGTCGTCATCGTGCCCCCCTTTATTTCCTTGCCGAAGGCGCAGGAATTGATCCAGGGCGGTCGCACCGAAGTAGTGGAACTGGGCGCACAAAACATGAGCCAGTATCCCAGCGGCGCGCACACTGGTGAGATAAGCGCGCTCATGCTCAAGGAATGCGGCGTGCGCCACGTCATCCTCGGTCACAGCGAGCGTCGCGCCTTGTATGGCGAGACCAACCAGATCGTGAACGCCAAAGTTCTGGCCGCATTGGAAGCGCGTCTGCATCCGATCCTCTGTGTCGGTGAGACGCTTGAGGAACGCGATGGAGGATTGATTGAAAAAGTTCTCGAATCACAACTGCGCGAAAGCCTCGCCGAAGTCGGCTCCCGCCGCCTGAACGACATCGTCATCGCCTATGAACCCGTCTGGGCAATTGGCACCGGGCGCAACGCCTCGCCCGAGCAGGCACAGGAAGCCCACGCCTTCATCCGTCAGGTTCTCGGTTCCATGTTTGACGCCGACACCGCTGGCAAAATCCGCATTCAATACGGCGGCAGCGTCAAACCGAACAACATGGCCGAACTCATCGCCCAGCCCGATGTGGATGGCGCGCTCGTAGGCGGAGCCAGCCTCGAAAGCGGCAGCTTCTTCGAGATCGTGAAAGCGGTGAGCAATTTTCTCCAAGAGAGCAAGCTCGTCTAAAAGGGAGGCGGCGTTTGCAACGTCGCTCTGAATTTTAAAGCGTGGTGGCAACCCCCGCCTCCCTTTGCTGCGCAATGCTCAAACTACTCTATCCGCCGCCGCACGGTCCGTCCAGGGTTCATCAGATCGGCGCGCTCCAGTCCGGTGATAGCCTGAAACTGGCGGATGAGCCAGAGGAAGACGGCGAACATGACGGCGCAGAGAGGGACGCCGATGACGATAACACTGGCCCAGTTGAGCGTGCCGATGCCTTTGACGAAGGCTTCGCTTCCGGGTTCCTTCCCGCGCAGGAGCCAGAGGGCGAGGAGGAAATTGCCGACGGAAGAGATGATAGCCGAGATGCCGAGGAGCCAGGAGCCGTGGAGAAGAGCGCGTTGGTAACGGGTCTGTTTCTCCGGGGTGTCGAGCGCGTCGGTGAGGGCGCGCAGATTAAAGATGTGCGGCTGGAGAACGAGGGCGTTGATGAGAGGCCGCCCAAACCAGCAGCTCACCGGAAACGCCGCCCCGAGCGCGAGCGGCATGGCGCTTTCCTTCACAGCAAACCAGAAGGCATCGAGCTTGAGCAGGCCCAGCCCGCCACTGAGCAAGATGGTGATGAAGCCGAGGATGGAGAAGACATTCCAGCCAGATTTTTTCCACCAACACCAGACGGCGAAGCCCACGGGGAAAAGCAACGAAACGATCAGCGCCCAGAACGGTCCCAGCCGGGCAGGCTCGCTGAGCTGATCCAGCACGAGCGAGGGCAGCACGACGGTGAGCAGTAAATCGGCGAGGGCGTTGGGCTGAGGTGTGTGGGGCACTCCGGGCATTGAACGCGGGTCGCTCATTTGGGCAAGCACTTGCGCTCGTAAGGACGCAGATTATCCTAAGACTCGTCGCGACGTGTTCGTTCCATTTGCCGTCATGCCCGGGCATTCCATTTTCATTATATTTGCTCTCACAACTGGCTGTGCCTTGCAGCTTGTTGCCGTGGATTTTGAAAAGGAAATCAAGCCGATCCTTTCGCAGAACTGTTACGAATGCCACAGCGAGACTCGGAAGAAGGAGAAGGGCGGCTTCGTGTTCGACAATCTCAAACGCTTCGCACACGACATCGGGCCGAACCTCAACATTGAACCCGGCAGGCCGGGCAGCAGCCACTTCTTCGAGGTCATTTCTGATCCTGATGTCAAGAATCACATGCCGCCCAAAGACAATTTATCGAAAGCTGAGCAGGATAAAATTCGCCAATGGATCGCCGAAGGCGCGGCCTTCGATCCGAATGCCCCCAAGCTAGCGGTAAAAAAAGACCTCCCGCCCATCATGAAATGGACGAATGCCGAGGGCGTGTCCATTAAGGCTGGCTTCGGCGGCGTGAACGGTCAGAGCGTAATCTTCAAGATGCCGAACGGCACCAAGGTGGAATATCCCATTGCCAAACTTTCGCCGGAGAGCCAGAAGCTGGTCGCGGAATGCGCGGCTCCCTAGTGTAGTGCGCGCTTATTGGTGTAACAATGGAGTTTTTGGCGGGCTCGGGTGACTTTGGCCAGGATGTCGGTGGCTTTGGCGGTCCACACCAAGG
>JAYVOH010000161.1:0-12374 GCA_043758025.1 Verrucomicrobiota bacterium | reverse complement strand
GTCAATCGTGATCCAGCGGCGGCCCCATTGCTCGGCGACGGTGGCGGTGGTGCCGGAACCGCAGGTCGGGTCGAGCACGAGGTCGCCGGGGTCGGTGGTCATCAAGCGTTTTCAAAACCGCCAGTCCTTCTTAATAGCGACCAGGATCTTGTTTGCGGCCTCGATGTCAGCGGCGGGTTTGCCTTGGATGGTGACGCGCACTTCAATTTCCGGCTCGCTGCCGGCTAGTGCCTTCATCACTCCGTGAACGGAGTCCGCGAAGTCCTGGATTTCTGCGACCGACAATTTTGCCATGCTGGTCCCACGGCGGCCACCTGCCGTTAAGGGCTCCGGTTTGACATCGGGTGCCACGGGCTGATCGCTTTTTACGACCAGCGCGACCGAGCCGTCTTTGTCGAGATCGCCGACCGCCCCAGTTCCAGAAGCGCGGCGCAGGAATCCTTGCCCGAGTGCCGAATTTAGAGTTTCGACAAACTTTTTCGCAGGCCACGGCTTGCCCTCTTTCGCTTTGAGGGAGGCGTAAATCTTCCCGACATTGGTTTCCGGCTCCGCGTCTGTTGACCATGCATCCGGCAGGTTGCCAGGCAGCAGATCAATCGCCGCGAGCGAGCGCGGCGGCGGATGCAACACCGCATCGGGATCAAGCTGCAGGTCGGAAGGCTTCTCGTGAAACACGCTGTCGTTTCCGAACACCAGCCACAGCGCGCCTTGTTCGACGGCTTTGGCGACCGCGGATTTCACAACGGGAAAATCCACTTTGGGAATCGGCCGCATCTCCGCTGGATAGCCAGGTTCAGTGACTTCTTCGTAATGGTGCGCGCCATCGAACCACAGGAACACCGTGGACACTTTCACGCCGCTCCCGTCAGCGGGCCACAGGCCAGGCAGCGCCCCAGGCACCACCGCACCAGCACTGAGCGCGTTCAGGGTCGCCTTGTCGGGCAGCCACGCTTCACCCGTGCGATCCCAATCCACCACATCAATCGCACTACGCCAGAACCAGCTTTCCGAGCCGTCCGCGCGCGGACAGCGCACGGCCAGGAGGCCGCGCTTCACGGCATCTTCAATGGTGTTAAGCACGGTTTTCCCGCGCAGCAGTTTCGGCAGCGCCGGTTGCTTGCCAAACTCCTGATAAAGATCACCCACCACGACAGAATTCACTCCCGAAGGCCAGATGGGATACAGGCCGCCAGGCATGATGGCGCTCGCGTCAATCTTCTCATCGAAGATGCGCAGATCCTTTTCCTGCTTCAATGTGTCGAGCAGTGTTTGCGCCCCCAGTGTGATCTTCCTTGCTTGAATTGCGCCGGTCTTGTCCACATAAAGCACCAACTCGTAAGCATTCTTCACCGCCGTTGTCGCATCCTTGAGCGATTCACGCTGCCGCGTGCGCACCGTTTGTTGCTGGAAGCCTTCCAGATCACGAAATTGAGACGACCCCTCGATTTCCTGCCACGCCATCCAGTTTGCGATTTGTTCCTCTGCGAGCCGCAGCCCTTGTCCACTTGGCGTGACCACGAGCACGATGTTTTGAAAAGTCCGAACGTCGGTCGCTGAAGAATGCGTGCGGATGTAGTCAGACGCATCTTTGCGCGGAGCAACACCCACCGTGCCATCAAAGGCGGAACCGAGCAGCACCAGGCGGAACAGTCCGTCATCGTCCACGTCGCCGGGGCTTTTGGGCAGCTTGTGCAGCTTCACTCCCGCCTCATTGCATCCTTCATAGAGCGGGGCGCATTTGTTTTGCGCGAGATCATCGAAGCGCCCGCGCGCGTGTTTAAGCGCCTGCCGCTTGTAGGAGTCGTGAAGCTGGTTGAGGTTTGGCTTTGGCCCTAGCCGCCAGAATTTCGGAACCCCTGTCGCCGCTTCCGTGGCCTCGCACTCTTCGAGATACCACGAGCTTTTCGCCCAGGAGATCAGCCCGTTGTTGAGCACCGCGGGCATTTCCACCATGGCAGCGAGCAGCCATCGCAGTTCACTGAGTTCCGCCTGCTCCCCGATGGGTTGCGAATAAACGAACGCCGCGACACACGCGGTTTCTATCTCGCGCGCCGTCAGTGTTCCCGCGTCCACCGTTTGAGCGGTCAGGGCGCGCGGAATTTCCGTTTTCAGATTCGTGGGCCACTGCGGATTCTTCACACGGTCAGAATCCTTTGCGATCTCCGCGAGCTTGAGCAGGGCTTCGCTTAGGCCGTCCTTGCCTGGTTCGTTGAGGAACACTTGCACGCCGACCAGCGGGGATTCATCCCATTTCTCCGCGTCGCGCAGCGCCATCGCGAAGGTTTGCAGCACGCCACGGGTGCGCTGGAATTGATCGAGTTCCGTCCATTTGCCGAAGAAGCGGTCCAGCAGCTCGGGATGGAAGGGATAGGCGTCCGCGATGCGTTCGCGCGCTCCCGGTTGCTTGGCACGCACGGGATCTACTTTCGCCATGTTCTGCCAGAAGGCGTGAACGTAGGCGTCCCGGTCCGCTTTGTTTTCTGGATACTTTTGGAACATGCGACGGCGCAGGAGTTCCGCTAGGTCGTCTTTCTCGACCGGCGATTGCAGGGACGCCTGCCGGTTCAAACCGTTGTTGCAGGCGTTCAAGATCGACTTGCCCACTTCATCATTTTTCTGCGGGTCCGTGGCGAGCAATGACACCACCATGCAGGAGCGTTCCGAGGACTCGACCGCTTGCGCGAGGCGTTGAAAAAAATTCTTGAGCCGGTCATACCAAACCGGACCACGGCGCGCGGTTTCTCCGTCTTCGCCAACAGAGGCAGCGTCATGCGCCCACATCAAGAACTCATCAATCAGAATCAGCGCGCCGCTGCCGGACTTTTCCACTTCCTGCAACACTCCTGCCCACTCCAGCGAGGTCGGCGGCGTGTTGTGATCCACCGTGGATTCATCGCGCGCCAAAAGTTGAATGCCGCGCTCGCCCAGCAATTGCCATGCGATGAGATTCCACGGCATTCTGAAACTGCGCTCTTTCCCATCGGGTGATTTTGCTTTGCCGCCCGTGACCCAACTTACATTGTCAAACGACACCGCCGCAATGCGCGCTTCCTGCGCGTCCTTCAATCCTGAATGGTTCAGGATCGCCTTCACGGACGTTTCCTCCTTCGGGAGCTTTTTCCCCAGCGTGCTCAGGTAGTAGAGCGCCGTGAGCGTGTGAGATTTGCCGCCACCGAAGGTTTGCGCCACGTTGATGATAGACTCTCCCCCGTTCTCTTTTGAGAGGCGGCGCAGCACCACCTTGCAGAACTGCCGTAGGTTTTCCGTGGCATACGTTGTCGAAAAGAATTGAACGGGATCGCAGTAAAAGGGCTTTGCTCCGCCAGGCCAGCCGTTAACGACCTTGTGCAAGTCCACCGCGAAGTCGCTCGCCTTCAGATGTCGTTGGCGAATCTCCGCGCGGAGTTCACAGGTCTTTTTCCAGGGTTCGATAATGCTTTTGCTCATGCCTTGCTCCTTTTCTTGCCGGTTGCTCTGTAAGTGACGGGTTGTTGCCTCATTTCCTCTATAGGTGCAAACACTTCCGTCTCCATCACCCGCATCTTCATTTGATTATCCACGACTTCCTCGACCATGACCTGCTTGCGGTTCAGTTTTAGTTGTGTCGCCAGTGCTTCCACAAGACGACGTTCGATATCCTGCCGGTCATTCAGCGCCAATTCACGGACCGCTTGCAGCAAGGGCGAAAAGGCACGGTCATTTGCCAGGCCCCAGGCATCATAAAGCTGCTGCACTTCTGCTGTCCGGTTTTGTTGGAACAGTCGCATGAGCCGCTGCAGCCGGTCAATGAGCGGCGCGGGCAACCCGCCGCGTGTCTCGCCGAGTTCCTCACGCTGCGCGCGTTCTTCCCACGGCACGAGCCGGAATTCATTGCCCTTGCTTTCACCTCCCGCATCATCGGCTACGTCCTCCAGTTCCTCCGATTTCGGACGGCCAGCCTTCGACTTGCCGCCCTGCTCGATGACGTGCCACACCATTTTCAACTCGCTCTCACTCCTGCCGCACGCCTGTGCATACATGATACACGCACCGGCGGGCGCGGCCTCCAGGCCGAAATAAGCGCGGTGCAGCAGATAGTATTGCGTTACGGAATCAATCTCCAGGCTCTCCCCGCGGCCTTGAGTTTGTTGACTGATCTCCTTGAAGCCCGGTAGCTCGCCCAGCGCAAAATGCAGAACGAGTCTCCGCACTTCGCTTAGGAACTCCGGCACGGTAAGCATTCCACCCGCTGTTTTCTTCACGAACGGATGAGCGCTGTAGGCTTCCAGTGCTGGCCCCAACGCCGCCCAGAGAAAGTCCGGGCCGCGAATGCCGAGATCGAAGTAGTATTGAAGAATGTTCCGACCGCCGAGCGCGTCGCGTGGCTCAAAGAGAGTCCGACGCATGGCGTCGAACACGTTTTCTTCCCAGCCTGCTTGTGCCGTCTTTGAACGCTTTCGACAGACAATCCAGACAGACGATGCTAGTGCCGCCGAGGATTGGGCGCGCATACGCGCACTTTGTTCCGTTTGAATCGGCCAGCTACCCGTTACCACGGCACCGCCGCGAATGAGAGCAGCGACAAGTGTCTCCCATGCGGCCACTTCTTTGTTTGCAAACACAACAACCAACCGGCCATCATCGTTCAAGCTGGCGAGGCTTTGGGCAAAAGCTTTGCCCATGCCCTCCTCATAAGCCCGTTTGGCGGCTTCTTTATTTCCGCCGTGTCGTGATTCATCCTCGATCAATTCGCCCTCGCCCTTCTCTGAGTCCCATTTCGGAGCACCATCAGCCTCAAACATAGATGCCTCTGGCATCAGACCGTGCATCAGGCGGCGATCCCAAACGTAGAAGAAATCCATGAGATCGGCGTAAGGAATCGCGTCGTAGTAAGGCGGATCGGTGAGCACCAAATCCATCTTCTCCTGACTCTGGTGAACCGCATTTTCTCGAACAATGCGCGGAGTGATTGTTCCCTCACCACCTGCCCCCATCGCAGTTGCCAAGGCTTCCATCGTGGCATCAAGGCACATCCCCCATCCGCCACGACAATCATTGATCATCGCGGCCTCTGCGAAGTCCCATGTCATCGGCAGCGCAAAACGCGCGAATGTGTGCCCGATGGCTTCCACGCTCAGTATCCACGACAGCAACGTCGAATTAAAATCGAGCATTCGATCAAACCCACAGACCAATCCGGCGAGAATGGCTTGTCCCTGAATCTCATCTTTCTCGATCAGCAGCTTTCCGGCCTCGCGAATATGTCTCACGAAAGTCGCCAGTGCGACCAACTGACGCGGAGAAAAAACCTCTCTCCATTTCTTGAACCCGTATTTTGGCACTGAAAAAGCCCTGCCTGCACCACTTCCGCCACCTTGCGGGAGCTGCTCATCAATCATGCCAAACGGGATTCCTTCAAAGGCAGCTTGAAGGCATTCAGGATCGACCGTTGCTGCATCCAATTCTTGCTGAATAGGGAGCCGATACTTTTTAACGAAGCGATTTCCGCCAGGCATTTTACCTTCGACAATGACCGAAGTCATTTCAGATCCTTGTAAGCCTTGCTGCCCCTGGCGACGAAGGTCGGCCATCGTTAGAGAAATCATTCCTGGCCGCCCACTGACTGGACTCCACACGCCCGCGCGATTCATCGTTCCTTTGTTCAAAAATTCCGTCAGTTTTTCTGGCGTGACTTCCCACTGTTGCAAAATTGCGTGTTCCTCGACGACCTTTGCAGGCTGTTTCAGCGCATCCTCCGTGAGCAGATGGTAGCGGACACCTTTCTTGTCCTCTCTCGGCAGCGGCAATAGAGCCACTCGCCTGCCTGCCTTCTTGCAGATCCAGAACGTCTTGAGCAATGGGATTTGCCCTGCCGTCTGTTTATCGCGGGCGGTTCTCGCCCACAGGTATGCGACGGTTGGTTCCCCATTGATCGTCGGATAACGAGCCGCAAGGTCTTGGCGTGCCCTCTCCCTCACCCAGCGACCCCATGCGCGCACATGCCATGTAAGGTCGGCGGTTGGCAGCTCAAGAAAATTTGTCTGTTGTGGATCGCTGAAATGCGGCTTCTTCGAGCCACTTCGCTTTTTCACCTTTCCTGTGCGGAAGTCCTCGATGAAGTCCGGCCACTCCTTCACGAAGTCGGGTAGCGGCCACTTTTTGCCCGCGAAACGCTGCGAATACTCCAACGTGCATTTCTGGATAAACCAGGCCACGGGGTTGATGTCCGCTGCCGTGACCTCACAACCGAGGCGCATCGCTTCCAGCGGAATTGCTCCGCCGCCCGCAAATGGATCAATCACCTTCGGAGCGTGCCCACCGCAAGCTTCGCGGATCAAGTGGCGAAACTCCTTCATTTCAGGCGCGTTCTCCTGTCCCCACACGAGCACTCCACCGGTGACGACCTCTTTTGTCTCCTCGAATGTATTCCCGTCAGCGTCGGTGTCTTTGACGGTCTTGGTGCTGACCGTTCCCCCGATTTTATCCAACAGCGCCTTGCGCTTCTCCGCATCCCCCGGATCAGGCAGCAACGTCGCCAGCAGTGCCGCGCGAGAAGCTGCAAGCGGCCGTCGCGCAGGCCAGACATGCAGGGTCGAGATGTGCCCATGCCGCACATTCTTTTCATGCACCGAAGCAAGCGAGGCTTGCTTGAGCGGAAACGCTACTTCGATGAGGCGTGGTTTGTCGGATGCAGCAGTGGACATTCAGGCGTGACAGGTTGGCGATTGGTGCGCTGTGATAAGAGCTTTTATTTTTAGGCCAGGAGGAAGCTTGGATCAAGAGGACGTTCTCTTGGCTGCGGGGGCAACCCTTCGGGCGGGGGTGGATAACTTTTTCATGGCGGCGATGAACTTCTGCACATCGTCAGGAACTACCTTCATCGCCTGGATGATCTCGCGAGGGTGCAGGTTGCACGCGATGCCCTTGTCTTGAAGCCATTTGCGAAGCTCGGAGAGGAGGATTTTCGCATCCACATGGCCAACACCGTCGCCCCAGTCCGCGTCCAGCCGCTGACGCGCTTTCTCCATGGCGTTCTGGACAGCAAGCTGTCGCTCCTGGTTTTGGATGAGGTCAGCAATCCGCTCCGTGACGGCTTGCCTCTGGGCTTGAATGCGGTCAGCGTGGTATTTTTCGAACTCCGCCGCTAGTTTGGTCCACTCGGCCTTTTTCCCCCGGTTCTCGGCGCAGGTAGTAACGGCAGATTTAAGATTGGAGAGATCTATGAGATAATTTTCCAACTCGTTACGCGTCCAGACTTGGAGAGCGAAATCAAAGTTGTGACTGGGTTGTTTAGCGGCACTTTTCAGATTTCGTCGGGCGGATTTGATTTCGGTTTCGGTCCGGTAATCGCGATCCCCGAGGGCGAGAACAGAGAGCCTTTTTTGCGGCAGGTTTGAGTCGCGCTGGGCGGAGGTCAGCAGATCGCGGACCTGGCGCGCAAGCGTAGTGACCCGGGCGGATACAGGTTCCTGATGAGTGAAGAGAAACGAGAACCCGCGAAATATCTGGTCTGCCTTGGCATCTCCCAAGTGCTTCTGGGCAAACCACCGGAGGCGGTCGCGGTCTTCCGAGCTTTCGACAAAGCACACTCGCGCGGACTGGAGCAGGGGCACCAGTTCCATCTGATCGAATGCCCCGACGCGTTCCAGTATCTCCAATTGCTGAGGCGTATTCGCCAGCGGACCGACCGTGCCCTCGCGACAGACAAAAATGGAATCGGGAGGAGCGGCCCGCAGCAGGTGAGGGGAATGGGTGGCGATGACGAACTGAAGATTCTCCTTCTCCGCCAATTCCTCGAAGATTTGCATCAATTCGTGCTGCAACCGGGCATGAAGATGGGAGTCGGGCTCATCCAGCAGCACCAGAGAGATGCCTGGCTGCAGGACACCCACGAAAATCTGCATGGCCTGGTGAAAACCGGAGCCGGACGTGATGACATCGCGATCCTTTGTGAGGATGTTGTCATGATAGAGCGTGTCAATCCAAGGGCTGAGAACACGCTTTTCGCCGTGAGTGACATCCAGACTGGCCTGAGGATAGAGTCGCTGCAACAAAGAAACGAGCAGCTTCCATCGAGTCTTTTGGTTCTGTCGCAAGTCGAGCAACAGATTGCGAACGATCTCCCCGTGGCGCTGGGCGCGAACACGTTCGCTACGGGAAACCTCGGCGAGGAGCTCCTCCCTGGGCAGCAGTCCCGAGAAAATTGGAACAAACTGAATGCGGAATGATGTGAGGAACGCCTGCTCATCCGGACAGTTCGAAATGGATGGGGAAATGTTGAAAAGATTGTGCGAGAGTGACAGCTCAAACTTCAGCTCGGTGCCGTCCTGATAGGTGGCTGTGAGCACGACGGGTTTTGAAGTGCGTCCGTTCGGCCAGAGATCCATCGGACTGGCGATGGGCAACCGACCAATATCGTCGGGGCCAACGTTTTGTTTTCTCAAGGCAAGCTTTTTTCCGCTCTCACCATTCTGAACAAGACAGTTCTCCATGCAAAACTGAAACACGTTCAGGGCTTGAAGGATGGTGCTCTTACCACTGTTGTTGGCACCGATGAGCATCGTGATAGGGCGCAATGACACAGTGACAATGTTTTCAAACTGTCGGAAGTGCTGAATTTTGAATCTGGTAAGATGCGACATGGCGACGTTGGTTGCGGTTTGTTGTCTTGGGTTTTCAGGATGGCTCTGCTTCTTTGAGGATTTCGCCCGCGTTCAGTGAGAACGTGGTGCGGGTTTTGAATGCGAGCCGGATCGGATCGCACACGCGGAAAAGTTTCGGCTCCGTGGCGCAGTCAAACACGACGTAGAGCCAGTATTTGTCGCGCAGGTTTGCCGCTGTGGGCCATTCGTTGTCGGTGAGATGCACGACGCCGCGACCGGCGCGGCCCTTGACCTCGATGGCAATCTTGTCGCCGCTGGGCCGGTGGCTTTGCAGGTCGTAGCCGTTCGCCAACACGGGTGAGGACACGTCCACCACTTTTGCCTGATAGCGGTCTATCTCGTAGTTCTTGGCGATCCGCATGGCGATGGCCTCGATGTCCTTGTCGTAGGCTTCACGGGCTTCCGGCGTGGGATCAGGAACGACGACGGCCACGGCAACCCGCTCCATGCGTGCAATTTCCGCAAGCTCCGCGCGTCGTTCTTCAAACATCAGCGCTTCCGCTTTTTCTGCATCAAGCCGGGATTGCTCCTCCTTTACCACATCGAGATCAGGCGCGGCTTCATTGTCCCCCGACCGCACGCGGCGGGAGAGATCAGCCCGACGTTCCGCGAGTTCGCCGCCGCGGAAGTCGTAGCCGCGAATCAAATCCTGGACCCGAGTTGTGGCTCCCGCGCGCATTGTTGCGCGAATTTGCTGGAGGATGGTGCTTTCCGCAAGAGAACGCGCATAGCTGTCTGCGCGTGACACTTGATCCTCTGGATTCACTAGCAGCGTCCCGGCTTTCCAGACCAGGGAACGCGGAGCCTCCTGCAAGGCGAGCAGATGATTCGTGCCGCAGGGTTCAAACTCTCCGCGCCCGTCCCAGCGCAGGGCGATCAATCGCTTGTCGAACAAGTCAGAGCGGCCTTTCTTTCCACCGGAGTCGCCGCAACCCACCTGGCACAGATAAACCGCGAGGAAGTAGGGAGCTTGCGCGCCCGGATCGCAGAAGATCCCCCCGCGCTCCACGTCCGCCGTGAAGCGTGCGAGGGTTTCCGCGCAAAGCCCGTCAAAGATGCGGTCCCCAGGGCGGAGAAATGAAATGCGTTTCGGATCAACGTCAGGAACCTGAGCGTCACGGCGCACTGTGATAAAGTCCGGCAAGCCGTCCGGCATGTCCGCGCCGAGTGTCCGGAGCCATTGTCCGTTGCTGTTCGCTATGCCGATTCGCGCGACCGTCGCCACGTCGCCCTCGATTTTCACCCCCAGAAGCGGTGCCGCGTGCTCCACGAAGTTTTGCACGTAGGCCGGAAGGAGCCGGTTGAAGTTCTCCAACTGGATCTCGTTGTTGAGCTGCCCGAGCCGCTGGGCAACGTCGCCGAAGGCCGATGCCTGCTTGCGTTGCTCCTCGACCGTGGCCCGCAGCCTTTGTGTCGCGAGGAGCGAGTCGAGTTTCTTCTGTGCGGAGTAGGGCGCGTTTTCAAAGAGTGAGTCGCGCATCAAATCGCGCAGGGAGATTTCCTGCAATTGCTGGCCGATGACATCAAACACTTTGTCGGTGCAGAGGTCTTTGCGCGCTTCTTCCAGCTTGGCGAGCAACGTGGTCAGCACGTCGCCTTCGCGCGTGCCTTCCGCTACGAGATTGAAGATGCGGACCTCATCATGCATTTGTCCGAACCGGTGCAGCCGCCCCATGCGCTGCTCCAGTCGCGCCGGATTCCACGGAATGTCATAGTTCACCATCACCCAGGCGAACTGCATGTTCAGACCTTCCCCCGCCGCATCCGTGGCGAGCATCATGCGCGCGTGTGGCGCATCGGGATTCGGCAGGGATTGCCGTCTCCGCTCTTGAGGCGGCATGAAGAAGAGGCGCTGTGATTCTCTTTCCTCGACATCCATCGCACCGTGAATCGAGCAGATTTGCCCCGTGTAGCCGAGGGCTTCAAACCGCTGCCGCAAATACTCCAGCGTGTCGCGGTGCTCTGTGAAGATCAGAAGTTGCTGATGATGAAACTCCGCGGACTCGATCAGTTCACGCAGCTTGATGAACTTCGCTTCCTGCTGCGATTTTTTGACGGCATCGCCCAGGGAGATGACGTGATCGATGTATTCGAGTTCCTTTTCAAGCTGCTTGCCCGCAGGTTGTGCGAGTGCAAGCGCGGCGTCTTCCACCGTCTCATCCCCTTCCCTTCCGCCCTCGCTTTCGCCTTCGTCCGCAGTGCTGGTGTCGAGGAAGGAACCGATGCGTTCCAAGGAAAGCTGAGCTTTCGGTTTCTCTGCCGCAAGCAGCTTCTCACGACGGCGCTTGAGCGATTCCATCATGGCATGAGCCGAGCTTGCGAGCCGACGCTGAAACACGGCCACCACCATCGCGGCGGCGTTCTTGTTGATGTTCTTGTTGGTGTCGTAGCTCCATTTCAGATACTCCGTGGCTGCATCGTAGAACGCCCGCTCATCTTCGGTGAGCTTGAAGTTGATCGTCTGGCAAAGGCGCGGCTTGTAGATTGCCTGCCCCTGGTAATCCACCATTTCCTCTTTGAGACGGCGGATGAAATAACGGCGGCGTTTGTCGGGGGTCACGGCGCGCAGAGCTTCCATTGTTGAGAAAACTTTCCTGTCGAGCAGACGCCACAGCGCGAAGTAGGGAAACGGTTTGCCCATGTGCGGTGTGGCTGTGAGCAGGAGCAGATGGGTGCATGAATCACTCAGCGCTTCCGCAAGGCGATAGCGCTTTGTCTTGGTGTCCGCCCTCTTTGAGTCCGTCCAGGAGAGTTTGTGTGCTTCATCGAAGACCACGAGATCGAACGGCTCCAGATCGGGCGCGGTCAGCTTCTCCTTCACCGAGTCCATCGCGGCGGTGTCCACGCTGATGATGAAAAGATTTTTGCCAGGCTCGCGCAGCGGATCAGCTTTCTGAAAATCAGCGCCACGCAGAATGGTGAACTCCAAATCGAAGAAGTGCCGCAGCTCGCGCCGCCAGTTCCACGTCAATCCCGCAGGAGCGCAAATTACGACGCGCTTCATGCGCCCGCGGTTGATCATTTCCCGGATGTAGAGGCCGGTCATGATCGTTTTGCCAGCGCCGGCGTCATCGGCGAGCAGATACCGCAATGGATTCTGCGGAAGCATGTGCTCATAAACCGCAATCCGCTGATGCGGCAGCGGCACCACGCGGGAGAGTTCCAGGCCGAAGGCTTTGTTGAACAGGTGCCCGTTTTGCAAGCGGCAGGCGTCCACCACGAGCTTGATCGCCTGGGGATTTCCCTCGAAGTCCAGACGGGGCGGGATCAGCCATTGCTGCGCGGGCTCCGCCACAACGGACGTGTCCCGGCCGCGAATCAGCGCCTTGATGCGCTCGATGCGGTCTTTCTGCGGCCTCGCCTTCCCGTTCTCCCAGCGGTTTACCGTGGCGAAAGTCACCCCCAAAAGCACTGCGAAAGCCTGCTGGCTCAGGCCGAGTTGCAGTCGCAAGTCTTTGATGGATTCTTGAGTCATTAAAAATTCTTTTACGTGCTATATAGGACTATATATCGAGACGGATGCTTCGTCAATCGCTCATTTTTCGTTGCTCGCCGATCTGCACGAAGATAGATCCCGAATCCGTGAGTAAGTCGCGAGCTACAGTTAGCCTATCTCGCAAGTAAGTTAGATAACTGTGGATGCCGTCGCGCCAGGTGTCGCGGAAGGCTTTGACCTGCTCGGGCTCGCGGGTGATGTGGTCGGCCTTGCCGTCCTTCACGTCGCGGCTGGTG
>JAYVOH010000160.1:0-4383 GCA_043758025.1 Verrucomicrobiota bacterium | reverse complement strand
CAAAATAACACGGGGCAACATAATCATCGCGGAGCGATAAAAGCTTGTAGCGAGGGGTTGAGCAACTGCGACACCCCTCGATGCACGCAAAATGAGTCTTGCATCGCGTAGTGATGCCAGCCTGGGGTTAGCACGTTCCTGGCACGCAGAATATGCTGGCATCGCGCTCCGCGATGCGAAACACGGGATGAACATTTTCGAGGGGTATCGCTGTGCGCTCAACCCCTCGCTACTGGCTTGGATGGTAACGCCATCCTCCCAAGTTCATAGAGAACGCAATGCACGCAGCGTTTTGCTGATTGATACTTCCAAATGGCATGATATCTCGGGGGGGAGGAATTTTGCCGCAATCGCCATATATTAAGATGTGCGGAGCACCTGCCCTACAACTCAATGAGCGCTACATTATCAAAATATGCTCAAACCCAGGAATTGCGTTCCTCTTCAATACGGGCGTTCACTTCATCCGCAGTTGGAGGGATATGCCCTCGCTGGCGTTGCCTGGCCCATATCTCTTCAATTACTTCGGAATGCGGACGCCGAACTTCCTTTGGGATCATCGCCTGCACCGTCACCCGGCCATCACTCAGCGGCACCGCCTCATCCAGCACCAGTGAGCGGGAATCGGATAGTTGACCCGTGAGAACGTAAGCTTGGGGCATGCGAATAAATTGCCACGCTTCCGCGAAATAGCAAACCACGTGCGAAGGCCGAAGGATTGCCGGTCTAGCCTGGTTGGCAGACCGCGCAACGCCCAGCATTACTCCACCTTCATCACGCCGTTCATGATCAGCGAATGGCCGGGGAAGGTGCAGAGATAGGGGTAATCGCCCTTGTCCGCAGGTGCGGTGAAATCGAGGGTCTCGCTTTCCTTGGGATTGAGCAGCTTGGTGTGAAAGAGGATGTCCGGAGACTCGGGGATGTAGCCTTTGGCGAGCGCGTCAGGCTGGGTCATCATGGTGGTGGCCAGGGCCATGAGAGCGTCCTTGGTGCCGATCTTGCCGATGACCAGATTGTGCTGGAGGGGCACCGCGCTGTCGTTGTTGAATGTCAGTTTGAAGGGCTGGCCGGCTTTCACTGAGAAGCTTTTCGTGTCGTAAGACATGGGATTGACCGCATCGGGCTTGATGATGATGGCATTGCCAGCCGCAGCGGGAGAGGAACTTGGCGCTGCGGGTGCGGCCGCAGCAGCCATGGGTGCCGCAGGCGCGGAAGGCGGTGGCGACGTGGCGGCAGCGGGGCGGCTGTTGTTGATGCCGCTGTTGATGAAGGCAATGCCGACGACGAGGGCAAAGAGGCCGAAGACGATTCCGGAGAGCCGTGTGATGAACGGCCAGAAGCCGCCGGTGTTTTCGTGATTGTCGAGATGCTGCGTGTCCATGATGTGACGCTGAGTGAAGCACAGCGCTTGCGCGGGTCAAATGCGGATGTGCTGCGGATGTTGCGCGCCGATCAGATAAGTTTTCGCAATGGCTCGCCGGGCTGGATCCAGTTTGCGATGTCGGCATCGAGAGCCGTGGCCTCGCTCAGCCAGCGGCGCGCGAGGTCTTCGCGCTGCAAATACTTTAACACCCAGCGGGCGCTTTCCAGGCAGGCACCGGCCAGCGTCTCCCGCGCATCGCGATGACGGGTGATGCTTTCCTTGAGCAAGGTGAGCGCCGCATCCGTGTCCAGATTGGCCGCGAGCAAACGTATGCGCAGCGCGGTGGTCGCGGCATCCTCCATCGCGCCCGATTCCGCGTTGAGTTCATGGAGTCCTTGCGCGGGCATGCCCAGCTCGAGATAACCTTCGATCACACTGTTCATGGTTTGCGCTTCGTTGACCGGCTCCGGTTTTTCCGGCAACACGACCGATTGGAGCCGCTGCGTGATGGAGGGCGGGAGATTCTTCGCGTCAGGTTCCTGGGTCATGAGGTAAACCCAGCCATCGCCTTCCTTGTTGAGCCGCCATTGGTTGATGAGAAAAAGCGCCAGCAGCATCAGCAGCGCACAGGAGATCTCAAAGATAAATGGCGTCGAGAAGAGGGAGAAGACGAGCACCAAGGCATCGCGCGTCACCTCGCGCGCCGTGTCGTTCAGGATCACCAGCGTGATGAAGCCCGCCACCAGCAGGAGCGGGAGAGTGAGAGGGGCGATGATGCGCCGGGCATTGGTCATGACAGACCATAGCCTATGCCGTGAAGATCGCTGAAAAAACTAGCCCCTCGGTTTTGCGGGGGTGTTCTCAACAGGCAATGCCTTGGGCGGCACGGCATTGGTCGCACGGGATTGGTTGGCATCCGTCACAGGTTCCACGGCCAGGGCTATTGCCGGCCTTCTGGTAGGTTTGCCTGATTCGTGCGGGCCGATTGTCGTCCCGTTCTGATTGGCCGTTGGCGGTTGCGCTGTGGTGACTGCCGGATTCGACGGGCTGGCGGGTGCATGGTTGCGTGCCGGGGTGGCCGCCGTGTTTTTGTGGTCGCCGAGCCAGGCCTGGCCGAGCAGCACGCCCATGCCGATGAGCAAGACCAGACTGGCAATGGCCAGCACGGAGGCGGTGGAGCGCGTCTTGGTCCTTGATTTGGCGGGCGGCGCGGCGAAATCGCCCCGGCTGCTGATCCATGATCCGAAACTCTCCACAAGGTAACGGTAATCCCGTTTCCCGCCCAGCGGAGGGGACTCCATTTGTTCCAGCACAATGTCGGCATTCACGCCGAGCAGGCTGGAGTAACTCTGCACAAAACTCCGGGCATAAGCCATGCCGCCGAGCGCGTTGAAATTGTCTTCCTCCATGGCCTTGAGCCGGGGCACGGGGATTCGCGTCTGATGCGCGATGTCGGCAAGACTGAGGCCCTTTTTTTCGCGGGCTTGTCTGAGGCGCTGGCCGAGGGAGGGTGACATGAAAGGCAAAGGTGACCCTCAGTATCACATAATGACCCGTCAATCCAGTGCTACTAAAATTTCTCGCGGTTTCGCTCCGTCGCCGGGCCCGATGATGCCGCGCGTCTGCAGAATATCCATCATGCGCGCCGCCCGCGTGTAGCCCAGTCGCAGCCGCCGCTGAATCAGGCTGGTGGACGCCTTGTTTTCCGTGCGGATGACATCCAGAACTTTTTCCAGAATGGCTTCATCCTCGGGCGTGATCTCGCCGCCATCACCGCCATCGTCATCTCCAGGATCCTCGGCCAGTGTGGCCTCGAATTGCGGCTGGCCGAATTCACAGCAATGTTCTACCAGCCCGTGAATCTCCTCATCAGTCACCATCGTGCCCTGCACGCGTATGAGCTGGCTGGTGCCGGGCGGCAGATAAAGCATATCGCCCTTGCCGACCAGTTTGTCCGCGCCCTTGCGATCCAGAATAACGCGGCTGTCCAGCGCGGATGAAACCTGGAAGGCGATGCGGCACGGGATATTGGCCTTGATGATGCCTGTGACCACATCGGCGCGCGGGGTCTGCGTGGCCAGGATGAGATGAATGCCCGCCGCGCGCGCTTTCTGCGCGATGCGCGCGATGGCCACCTCGATGTCTGCGGGGGCGGTCTGCATGAGGTCGGCCAGTTCATCCACGATGACCACGATGTAGGGAATGGAATCAGGAATCTCCAGCTTGGGCTGCTTAAGCGGGGGCGGATCGGAATGCCCGGCCCAGACTGAGCCGCTCGGCGGCGCGTAGCCGTCCTCGCCATCGAGCGCATCCAGCACGTCGTCGTTTTCTATGCTGTCCGGGTGCGGCAAACGGTCGCTGTTTCTCCCAGCTTTTTTGAATGCTGGCGCGTTCGTGGCAAAAGCGGGCAGGGGCGCGGGCACTGCGGCTTTGTTCCCGGCACCCAGCCGCGTGGTGCTTCGCCCAGGTGATTTGCGCGTGCTGCGGCTGTTGAAGCCATCGAAATTCCGGCAGCCTTCCTCAGCAAAAATCTGGTAGCGCTTTTCCATTTCATTCACCACCCACCGCAGCGCCAGCAGCGACAACTTCGGATCCGTGACCACGGGGAGCGCGAGATGCGGCAGGTCTTTGTAGCCCTGCATTTCCACGACCTTGGGGTCGATCATGATGAAACGCATTTCGTCCGGGGCAAAGCGGCAGAGCAGGCTGGTCACGATGCTGTTGATGCACACGCTTTTTCCGCTGCCCGTGGCCCCGGCCACCAGCAGGTGCGGCATGGAGGCAAGGTCGGCGATGATCGCCTTGCCATACACATCCTTGCCCAGCGCGATGGGTATTTTTGCCTTGCCGTTCTGGAAGGCATCGTCTTCGAGAAGCTCGCGGATGGGCACCACCACCTTGTGCGAGTTCGGCAGCTCAATGCCCACGGTGTCCTTGCCGGGAATGGGCGCGAGAATGTTGATGCGTTCCGCCTTGGTGGCGCGGGCGATGTCGGCCTCCAGGTTCGCGATGCGGCTCAC
>JAYVOH010000159.1:0-4409 GCA_043758025.1 Verrucomicrobiota bacterium | reverse complement strand
CGACGCTGGGCGTGGTCGCGGAGGCAAAGCCGTCCTTGTTCTTGTCGAGCAACGGATAGAACTGCTCGGGCGGAATCTCGCGCCGCTTCTCGCTGGCGGACCACAGGGTCAGGCCGAAGCGGCGACGTGATCGTCGCGGAGCACGGCGGCCAGGCGGCGTTTCCTCGGCGCGCTCGATGCCGGCGCGGGAGCGGAAGAATTTGTCGAGCCGGTCCTGGCGGAAGTAGCTGTTGACGGCGGGGCGATCCTGGCGCGGCGTGACCGCATCGGGATGTTCTGCCGGCCCCGGCTCCGGCGCGTGGAAGCGCGTCGAGCGTGCTTTGCGCGGCAGCGCGAGGATGCGCTGGAAAAGCTCCGGCTCCTTCTCCTTCACATCGAGAATCTGGCGCAGATATTTCAGCTCGCTCTTTTGCTCCTCCTCGCCGTCTTCCGCCGATTGCTTCGAGTTGATGCGGTCGAAAAGATTGTGCGACGTGATTTGCTCGTCGCCGGTGAGCAGGCGCCCTGCACGGCACGCTCCTCGATCGGGCCGGTGTAGTAGAGCGGATTGAGCGGCTGATAGCGTGCGTAGTGGAAGTCCGTGCTGGTGATGCACTCCAGCGTTTCGGTGAAAACGGTGCTTTCGGTGCGGCTGAGTTGGTAAATCAGCGGCACGGAATCGCTGACCTTCGGGAACCAAATCTTCTGCTTCTTGAGGTCGTCGCCGTAGAACTCCTCGATCTCCCGGCGCGTGCGGCGCACCATGATGTATTTGAGCACGCGCTCGCGCAGCCCGTGGACGTTCTGTTTGATCGCGGCGACGTATTCGTCGGCGTCGTCAAGCCTGTGAAACGGCTTGAGACGATTGCGCAACTTGTCGAAAAATGCCTCCAGATTGCGGAGTCCGGGGATGGTGCTGTTGCGCGCCGGCTGGAACAGCTTCAACTGGCTGTATATCTCGTCGAGCGTGTTGTTGTATGGCGTGGCGGAGACGAGGATGACTCCCTTGCCCTGGCAGATGCGCGTGAGGTGTTCGTAACGTTGCGTGGAGTCACCTTTGAAGCGGTGCGACTCGTCGATGAAGACGTATTTGTAATACTCAACGCCCTGGTCGATAACCTCTTCGAGCTTGCCGATGGAAACGCACTTGTGGCCGGGGATGCAGAAGTCGCGAAAGACACGCGGCCAAGAGCCGGGGCTGTTTTCATCAAGCAGACTTGGCGGCGCGATGATGAGGCAGCGACCATCGAGTTGCAGCGATGTGAAGGTTGATCCTTATTGCATGGCTGCTACTTAAAGCCATGACCCGCACCGAAGCCTATCTCGCCTTGAACCTGCTGCCGAAGATCGGCCCGGTTCGCGTGCGGCGCTTGATCGATGTCTTCGGCAGCCCGGAGCGCATTCTCAGTGCGAAGGCCAGGGAGATTACGGCGATCGATGGTTTTGGGAATGATCTCGCCGAGGCCATCTCTGGCTGGGAAAGTAAAATCGATCTCGCACGCGAGTTGCGCCGCATCACGGAAGAAAATCTCACCGTGCTCACTCAGGAGGACGCGCTATATCCCAAACTCCTAAAGCAAATTCACGATCCACCACTTGTGCTCTATGTGCGCGGCCAGCTTACGGAGCGCGATCATCACGGCATCGCCATTGTCGGCTCGCGCCACGCCACGCATTATGGATTGAGTATGTCGAAGAAGCTCGCTTTTCAAATCGCCTATGCCGGTTACACCATCATCAGCGGACTGGCGCGAGGCATCGACACTGCCGCGCATGAAGGCGCGCTCGCGGGAAAAGGACGCACCATTGCCGTCATCGGTTCTGGTCTCGGCCAGCTCTATCCGCCGGAGAACAAAGCCCTCGCGGAGAAAATTGCGGAACACGGCGCGGTTGTCAGCGAGTTCCCGGTGGATATGCCGCCCGACCGTCAGACTTTCCCGATGCGCAATCGCATCGTGAGCGGGTGGAGTTGCGGCGTCATCGTCACCGAAGCCCCGGCGCGCAGCGGATCGCTCATCACCGCGCAACAGGCCGCAGATCAAGGGCGCTCAGTCTATGCCGTGCCGGGAAACATTGACCGGCCCTCATCGCAAGGCTGCAATCGCCTCATCCAACAAGGGGCAAAACTCATTCTCGATGGCGCGGATGTGCTGGATGATTTGACATCGCTCTTCCCCACGCAACCGCTGGCTCCGGACATGCAGCAAGCAAAGCCGAGCGCGGCCCTCAGCGACGACGAGCAATCCGTCTATAGCGCGATTGGCACCGAGGAAACTCATGTGAATGAAATCACCGCCGCCTCCGGTCTGCCTTCATCCCTCGTGAACGCCACGTTGATGAGGCTCGAGATGAAGCGCGTGGTCAAGCCGCTGCCGGGCAAGTTTTATGTGCGGCTGATTTGAAATCTTGTCGAACAATTTTTATTGCTAGAACGATACAAAATTTGGGGTGCGCCATTTTGAGCACTATTCAGGCTCATGAGGCCTGTTGCAATTACCGAAATGGAACGTAGTATTGCTTCATGACCACCCTCGCTGAGATCGAATCTGCGGTGCAGGAACTGCCGCCTGCCGAACGCGTGAGCTTTGTGGAATGGCTCGACGAGAACCGGAGCGACCTGCTGCCGCCGGAAGCTGGTGACGCGGCGGAGATTGCGGAGGGGCAGCGGCAGGAAGTATTGCGGCGGCGTGATGAGTTGATGAAGAATCCGCAACTGGCGCAGCCATTCGACGACGGCTACTTCAATCGTCTCCGCAACAAGGTCACAGATGTTCGTCGTTGAGAAGCATCCGTTGGTTGATTGCGATCTTGAGGAAGCGTCGCTATGGTATGCGGCGCGCGATGCGCGTGTGGCAGAACGCTTTATCAACGCGGCGGAGGAAGTCATCCGGGTGCTGGGCCGTGAACCGTTGAGGTGTAGTGTGCGTTTCGAGGATGTGCGCCGGCTGAATCTCGCGGGCTTTCCCTATGGCGTATTCTACTTCGTCTCTGGCGTGAAAGTTCATATTCTCGCCGTCATGCATGCAGCCCGCGAGCATCGCACAGCGCTGAAGCAAAGATTGCCAGAAAGCTGAGATGAGGCCTCGAGCGTTGTGTGTGGCCGGCCAGATGAAAATCGCCAGCCGAATCTTTCCGCATTGACGGAGGCCGTCTGTCCCTGTCAGGATGCGGCCCTTATGTTCACCTTCTTTAAACTAGCTTCATTGCCTCCGCGCTATCGCCGGCTCTTTGCGGCCACATCGCGATATCTTTCATGAGTGATTTCAAGACGATCCGGGTTCATGGTGTCTATATCGGACACGCCAGCGGGTATTCGTCCACGCACTGGAATCAGATTTGCGCCGACCATGAATTGGAATTTCCTCGAATTCACCAATGTCATCCAGGGACTCTCAATGTGGAACTATCGGAGCGCTACGAGCCGCCCGAGCAAGAACGATACAAAAGCATGGCCAGAGCACACGGCGCACCTCTCGGCTGGTATGAGGATGGAAACCATATTTCTCCTAGTGCTAAGGTGATCGAAATCAATGGTAAAGCGATTGAAGCGTGGATCTATTGCGGCGGCCACAACGGGAAGCCTGTCTTGGAGTTGATATCTGAAATCCGGATTGCTCATAGGTTGTCGCTGAATGACCGTGGTGCGGTGACTCTATTGATCAGGGAGGTGCCAGAGGGCTCGGAGGGAATGCCTTCGCCGCCGCCAAGAGTCCCCGGAAAAATTCTCGCGGGCGGCCTCGCAGATGACAATCCTTGAGTCGCTCAAGCCGTTCTCATGGCACCTCGTGCCGCCGAGGAGCGTTCTCGATTTCCGTGGCAAGAGTCTCATCCCACCCGCGCTGACGGGAATCATCCCACTCGACTTCAAATTCGAAGGGGGCCCCACTCTCGGCTAGCCTAATCGCTCGCGCATCATGAATATCAAAGTGACGGATGATCCAATTCCCGCCGATAGGCATGACGGAATTCGCCTGAATGTAGTAGGCATCAACGAGAGCACCAGTGGACGTTACGTAGAGCTTGTAAATGTTTCCATCCATAGAATGCCATCCTCCATCCTTTGGAAGCGGGGCATTCATTTTGAGAAGCTTGCCATCTATCCAAGCGTGGGATGATGCATCCATGTTTCCTCTAAAACACGGAAGATCCGAAGGCTTAACTCGCAGCCAGTAGTTAGAATTGGTCATTGGGCAGCATCCGCTTTGCATCCGCTTTGCGCCCTCTTTGGCAAGTCAATGCTCTACTAACAGTGGGCGCAATAGTCAGAACCAGGAAGAGCGGGCCGTTTGCAGCCTAGTTTACACAGCTTTCCCTTATACTGAATCAACGGGGGGCGGCGCAAATTTTATTCTGTAAAAGTGTGGCGATCAAGTTTGGGGCGTGTCAGTGGGTTTCATGTTGAGGTAGATTTTTCCGGTGAGCCACTCGTC
>JAYVOH010000158.1:0-4471 GCA_043758025.1 Verrucomicrobiota bacterium | reverse complement strand
GCGTCTTCTGCGGAGTCGCATCGTAGCCCAGCATCGCCTCGCGGTTTTCGATGATCTGCCGCCGGTCGGAATCCGGGAAGCGTTACTTCCACTGCTTCAAAAGGTCCGTGAGCTTCGCCGCATCGCGCGTGTTCTGGAAATGCAGCGCGTGGAAAAAGTAATAGTCCTCCGTGCCGGGGACGAGTTCGCCGAGCACCTTCGCGCGATCCGGCGCGAGCGCGAATTTCTCGATTAAGCCGATCTCATTCTCCGCCCACGAGCAGACGGGAAGGACGAGTGAAGTGACGAGGGCGAATGCCGCGGGGAACGAAGTGCGCTTTTTCATGGGATGACGGGGGTGAGTGAATCGTGAGATGTCGCAGTGCGGGATGCAATGACGTGCAACGTGCCGGAAAACTTAGCCGCCCACACCGGATCAGTTGTGATCGTTTTGTAAAAGCGGTGTGAGTTTGTTGCGAGGCGCTCTGTTGGCTTCGCGCGGGCAAACACCCGAGCGTCATCGAGCCGCTCCAGGGCGCGGCGACGGGCGTGGGCGGAACGTGGCACAGCGCCTCCGGCCTGTGTGCGGTGGCGTAAGGCGAACAGTCCCTTCCGATCCCCACGCCCACACAGGCTGGAAGCACTGTGCCACTTTTCACGATGGGCGCGCGGCCGGTGTTCAGCCTGAATTCGCTGCGGTTTGGAAACATCACGGAAGTGCGCAGCGGAACACAGGCTTCCAGCCTGTGCGGCCAGCAGGCATCCTGCCTGCCTTCGCCGGGTCTGCAGGCTGGAAGCCCGCAGTCCGCACAGGCAGGGATGCCTGTGTTCCGCGATGGCGCGTCCGACCTCTCAACTCTCAACACTCAACTCTCAACCAACCGGCGGCTCTTCGCGGGGGTAGTCAGCGGCATCGCGCACTGCGGGAATTGCATCGGCGTGCCGACCATCGGCGGCGAGGGGTAGGTTTTCTTTTTTGGGAAAATAAACGGCTGCGTGCAGGGTGGCGATTGTCGTGGAATGGCGGGCGCGGCGCGCACACCTCCGCGCCGCTCATGGATGCGCCGCAAGGAATGCCTCCGGCGTCATCACGGGAATCGGGCTCCCGGCAAAATCCTCCGTGTTGCGCGTGACAATCACCTCCGCCTCGCCCGCGACAGCGCACGCGCATTGCAACGCATCCTCGAAATCCGCCAGCCCGTGCGAGCGCCAGTTCGCCGCGTCGCGGTGCGTCACCGGGGGCACCTCCAGCATCGCGAGCAAGGAATCCATCATTGCCGCCGTGTCCTCCGCACTCTTCTGCCGGCCATGATAATACGCGACGATGGGCAGCGTATGCCACGCGATCATCCCATGATGCACACCGGTGTCGCAGAGTTCGAGCAACTGCTCGCTCGCCGCCTTGCCCGCGCGCGGCAGGCCCGAAGACTCCAGCACCAGACAGTCCAACACCACATTCGCATCGAGCAGCACCCTCACACTCAGCGCAGGTGCTTGTCGTTGATGCGGGCCAGCCACGCATCGCCGTTATCCGCGATCTTCTTCGCCGAGCCGCCCCATTTCCGCACAAAGCCCGTCGGCTTCCTCGGCTCCGCAGCCGCCTCATCCACCACCACCCGCCCATTCCCCGTCGCCACACGGTAGCGCCGATGCGGCCCCGGATGCGGCAGCATCGAAGCCGGCAGGCGCAACGCGCCCGTCTCATCCGCTTCAACGATTGTGCTCATGCGCGCAGAGTGCCGCTGGAAATCAGCCCTGTCAACGCGCCCCGTTCACCGCGACACGGAGCAGCACCAGTGGAACCGCTCACGCTTCGCCGGCGTGGTGAGCGGCATCGCGCACTACGGGGATTGCATCGCGGGCCGACCATCGGCGGCGAGGGGTAGGTTTTCTTTTTTGGGAAAATGAACGGCTGCCGCGCGGGGCGGCGGTTTCTTGGGACTGAACTGCCGTCCCTACTCCGGCCAACACTCACCGGCCTTCACGTATTCGCGCGTGCCGCACGAGGGACACTTCTTGCCCTCGCCGGAGCCGGGACAAAGGTAGCAATAGAGCGTGCGGCATTTCTTGCATTCAAAGATGGGGAAGAATCCCCCGCCCATGAATCCGGTGTTCACGCGAGCGCGGCAGCCTGGGCATTTGGTGAATCGGCTCATCAGTGAGTGCGGAAAACTATCGGTGTCCCTTTTTCCAGCACTCCGGGCAAATCTTTGGGTCAGGCATTCCCCCGCCGTGCCACGCCCCGCATATCTTGCATTTGAATGTGGCAACCGAACGGATGAGAAAGCGAAGCCGCGAATTGAGCATATCAGCGTTTCTTGTGGATTTCCTTGTGCGTGGTCCCGCTCTTCAGGCAGTCGGCAAAGCAAAGCTGGCTGACTACCGGCGAACCGGTGTCGAAACGCCAGTTCGTTCCCACGTAGGTCTCCTCTGCTCCCGCGGGGGTGTTGGTCGGGCGGAGCGTCAGCGTGCGTGTCTCCTCGTCGCAGACCTCGACCATCCGCTCGCCCTCCAGCACGTCGAAATGCTTGTGGAGCAGCGTGACCCCGAAACGGTGAAGTGCGCCATGTTTGGCAAGGACGTTCTTGATTTCATCAAAGAGCGGCTGGTCTTTCTGCGGGTCAAAGGTTTCGGCGTCGTCAATATGGGCGAGGCCCCGGTGTTCTGGTGCGATTGCGGTCATGGTTTGGTTTAGTTGTTTGTGTTGTTGTTCTGAAAGTATGGCGAACTCCGCCGGTTACAGTCCACTCTGCCTATGGTAGATGAGCGCATTCCCTTTCCAGGCTGATGCAAGCCCGAATCATATCGCCGCAAGCCTCCATAAACACCTTCTGCTCGATCTCGGCCGAATGTAGTGTGCAGCAGGCTCCAATGGCTACGCAACGATTGTGAGAAACGATCGCATTTCTGCAAATGCCTTCCAACCAATGCTCCTCCAAGGCAGAAACGAGCAATTCCCTCGGGATTTCATCGGTGGACTTGTATACAAATCTCGTTGGAATATAGAAATGAAAGAACGTTGAATCCCTGTCTGTGCCGTAAGCCATACGGCTGCGGCCCTCCATTGTGGATTTCTCCAGACGAAGTCCTTTAGTTCCAGCAGTTAGGTTGGGAAGCATGATATGGGTTTCAAACTTGATTGTGGCCTTGTCATCGGACTTTTGCACCTCATGGATGCGCCAATCAAGATTTTCACAGAATGCGCTCACCAGTTCCAAAAATAGCAGTTCTTCAGACATATTTATTGCTTCAGGAGACAACACGAGGCGTGGTCATGACTCCATTTGTTTCAGGGTGTCCAGCATGTCATCGCACTCCTCGACAAGCTTCCGGCCTATCCTGCCGAAATAGTCGGAGTTAAGCAGACCGATTTCCTCGTTGTGGATGACTGCATAGGTCAATTTCTCGTCAACTTTCTGCATACACCAGAAACCAACCGTCATCTTCGCATTTCGTTCAAGCATGACGGTGGACAGCCAGTGAGGCACTTCCTCTCCGCTTGGGAACGTGAGCCCGGCAGAAACGGAAAACTCCAAAAGCATGTTCCTGTCATAACGCCAAACCAGCAACTCATATGCATTGCCGGATTCCGCCTGAACTTTCAGGCTCACTTTCTTTCCGGTAATCTCCTCGATTTGCCACGCATGTGCCTTGGCCAGCCTTTTGATAGTGGATTGAAACACAAGGGCTGGGTCGCTGTCTGCTTGATCCGACATACTTTTGCTATTCTCGGTTTTGCCTGCTGTGAAGTTTCGTGCTGGCTTGTTGATTACCTATCCAATGTCTTCCGCCTCGGCTTCAAACTCATCGCAGCTTTTGATCAGATGGCGGACTACGATGCCGAAATGCTCCGAGTCCACGAAACGGCTCTCGACTGTGTGCATGCGCGCCACGACAAACTCATCATTCTTGTCGTTGATAGCCCAGAACCCAATCTTCATCCCGCTGCTTCTGCACAAAAGCCATGTGCAGAGGCTGTGGGGGATGTCAGCCTCACTGGCAAACCTCAGATTGGTGGCGACGGAGAACTCCAGCGTGCCCTCGAAGAGGAAGATGATGACGGTATGCTCCGTGCCAGCGTCCCCCTCGAATTTCAGCGCGGCTAAATCGTCGCCGATTCGGAAAATGTCCCAGCCATGCTCCGAACAAAACTTCCGAATGGTCGGCGCAAACGTGCCCGAAGATAACGATGCGGTGTAGTCGGACATGGCGGGTTCAGAGCTTGTTGATCTTGCGCTGATCGCTGACCGCAACATCCACGTCCACCTCCTCGGATTTCAGCAGCCAGATGATCAGGACGAACATGAACAGGCCGGGCTTGTGCATGGGCACCAACTTGGGCGCGAAAAGTGAGAGGATGCAGACCAGCGGATCGCCCACAACGATGAGAACGGCGGAAATAATGGCGAGCCATCCCACAAATGGCACAGCAGCGGAGAGCTTCGCAGCCAAAAGCCCCAAGGGCAGGAAGAACACGAGATAGACGATGGGT
>JAYVOH010000157.1:0-12692 GCA_043758025.1 Verrucomicrobiota bacterium | reverse complement strand
GAATTTAATCCCGGCGCCAAAGTAAAAAGGTTGTTCTGATCCATCCCCTTGCATACCATCCTGCTCCCCTCGATGCCCACCCAATTCAGCGAAGACCCGAAAGTTGCTCATGCTCGTTGGTTGTTGTGATAGTCAATGAACTGCTGACTCACGGGATGATCTGGATGCATCCTGATAGCACAACGGTTCGTGTGGCATCTGTCGTGTCATCGCGATGCAAATCCAGTGGGGGGTATTATCAAGTTCGGGCATCGGACACAGTTTTGGTGAACTACTTGATCGCAGACAGTTTTGTCATGCTTGTCACGAGCGTTATGGGCAACGGTCTAATTTCATATGAACGGGCTGGGTCTCCGCCAGTCAATGCGCCGCGATGAACGCCTTCACCGCCTCCGCCGTGGCGGGCAGGGGATAAGTTTGCAGGGGCTTGTTCTTGAGCGCTTCCAGTGTGGGATGGGTTGGCTCAGTGCCGGTGGCGTGTTTCACGACATCGGGGAACTTGGCCGGGCTGGCGGTGGCGAGCACGACGCTGACGCAATCTTGCGCCATGTCGGTAAAGCAACACGCGGTGTGCGGATCAATCACATAGCGCCAGTCTTGCCACATCTGCGCGATGACGCGCTCGATCTGTGCATCGTCCATGCGTGAGGATCGGATGTTCGACTGCGTCTTCGGCAGGGCGACGGGCTGGCCGGATTTCATCTGTGCCATCACTTCGCGCACCCGCGCCGCGTCCTGGTCGAGCAGATAATATAGATAACGCTCGAAGTTGGATGCCGCCTGAATGTCCATGCTGGGCGCATGGCTGGGGCGCACATCGCCGGGCACGTATTTTCCTTCGGAGAAAAAGCGGTGCAGGATGTCGTTTTGATTCGTGGCCACGCGGAATGATTTCGCGGGAAGTCCCATGCGTTGGGCGAGCCAGCCCGCGAGGACGTTGCCGAAATTTCCGGTGGGCACCACGAACTCGACGTTCTCCCGCGCGGATTCCGGGAGCTTCAGCCACGCCCAGATGTAATAGACGCATTGCGCGAGCACGCGTGCGATGTTGATGGAGTTGACGGCGGAGAGGTTGTGAGCCGACGCGAAAGCGGCATCGACAAAGGCTTCTTTCACGATGCGCTGGGCATCATCGAATGTTCCGGGAATCGGAATGGCGAAGACATTGGCCGCGCCCGTGCAGGCCATCTGGCGTTCTTGCAACGGCGCGACACGGCCTTGCGGATAAAGAATAAAAATGGTGATGCCTTCCTGTCCAAGACAGCCGTGAATGGCGGCGGAGCCGGTATCCCCAGATGTTGCGCCGAGCACGGCGAGCCGCTTGCCACTGCGCTCCACCTGTCGCTTATAGAGCAGGCCGAGCAGTTGCAGGGCGAAATCCTTGAAGGCCAGGGTCGGACCGTGAAACAACTCGAGCACATAGGTCTTCCCCGTGATTTTTTTTAAGGGAGCGATATCAGGCGAATCAAACTTGGCATAAGCCATGGCGGTCAGCTCATGCCATTCTTCGCCGGAAATTTCAGGCGCAAACAATTGAAAAAACTCCGCCGCCAGTTCTGGATACGATAGCGAAGCCCATGCGCTCAACTTGCCGGAAATGTCCGGCAAGCTCTCCGGCAGAAACAAGCCGCCATCAGGAGCGAGACCGGCCTCAACTGCCTCGGAGAATGTATGGAGCCGTGACTGGCCGCGTGTGGATAGGAAGTGCATCAGAATATTATTTTGCGTCCGGTCGCGCATCTGCGGGGATGATCCTAAAAATCACCCGGTCGCCGATGGTAAGCAGTTTTTCGCAGCGATCTTTGAGCACGGATTTTGGCCGGGTGAGATCTTCGAGGTCGCGCAACTGGCCAACGCACAGCACGCTGGGATAATCGGCGGCGAATTTTGCCAGGCCCTTGTCCCGCACAATCACCGGCAGTGGATGCGGTGTATAGTGTGCTCTCGGACCCTGAGAGTATTCGCCAGCCGGACGCACACCGCTGAAATAATTTACGGCACGGGTAAGGAAGCTGGCGGTCACCAGCGGTTCGCCCGGTCTGCGCAGGGACTCGATCTTTTGTCCAATGGTGCGCGTGGAGGTCACCACTTCAATATCCGGCGAGACCTTGGTCAGGGCCAGCCCGATGACCAGCGCGGTGGTCAGGCCGAGGGAAGCAGCGGCGAGTTTGAACTGCTGTCTGACGAGCATCGCGGCTGCAATCACGAGCGGCACGGCGATAATGGCGGCGAGCCAGTTGTAACGCGCCGCTTCTTCTGGCCGGATAAATGGCGCGGCCAGCACGCCCAGCGCCTGAATGATGGCCGACAGACAGACCAGTCTGCGTTCACCCGTGCTGCGGAATCCTTTTTGCATCCATGATTCCAGCACCGGCCCCATGAGGAGCGCGAGAGGCATGAAGAGGAAGAAGATGTAACTTGGCAGTTTGCTCTGCGCGATTGTCAGGAACATGAGGCTGGGCAGGAACCAGCACGCGAGGAACAAGACGCGGCGATCAGTGCGCGCGACTTTCCATGAGCGCAACAGCGAGGCCGCGAGAAGTGGAATCCACGGCAGCGTGCCGAGGAAGAGGATCATCGGATAATACCACCAATGATTCGAGTGATCGTGCTCGGACGTGATGATGCGATCCCAGTTCTCATGAACAAAGAAGCGATCCCAATATTCCCAGCCGAACTTCAGGAACATCAGCACATACCACGGCACCGCGATGACGGTCCATGCGAGGAGGCCAAGCCAGAGGCCCCGACCACGCCACGGCGAGCGGGTGCGGGTGAACCAGAGATAGGCGATGCCGCCGAGCGCAGGAAAAAGAATGCCGATGGGTCCCTTGGTCAGCGTGGCAAAACCGGACGCCAACAGTTGCAAAAAGACCCAGCGATTACGCCTCGACTCATCATGCACGGCCATCCACAAGCCGAACATGGAAAGCGTCACGAAAAACGCGAGGCAGATATCCGTGAGCATCAATCTGGACATCAAGACAAACTCCATGCCCGTGGCCAGCACGATGGCGGAGAGCAGACCGGCGAGCGGCGAGAACATGCGGCGTCCGAAGAGCCAGACCAGAAACACGATGCCCGTGGCCAAGAGCGCCGAGGGCGCGCGCGCGGCGAATGCGGTGTCGCCAAAGATTTTCTGCGCGGTCATGGACTGCCAGTAAAAGAAAATGGGCTTCTCGAACTGCGGCTGGCCGAATATATGTGGTGTGATCCAGTCGTTGGCCTCCACCATTTCGCGAGTGGTCTGCGCATAGAACGGTTCATCGGGATCGATCAGGCCCAGATGTCCGAGGCGCCACCAGAACATGACGGCGCAGACGATGAAGAGGATGCAGGCGTGAAAGCGGGTCTGGGTCATGGAGCGGGAAGTGGTTCTGGCGTAAAAATTTCTTCAGGCGACGCATAGGAGCAGAAGCGGCCGCGACTTAGCTTGATTTGTGTTTCGTGGCAAAGGATCGCTGCGAGTTTCGTCGCCTGTTCCCCGGTCGTAAGCGGGATGGATACGCCAGAAGCATGAGGATAAAACCAACGGCGATGGATGAGATAGGTGAACTGGGCGGGTGTCTGGCCGGTTTGTTTCAGGGCCTCTTGTGCCAGATGAAACATGCCGAGGTGATCGGGATGCGCGTCCTGGGATGAAGGCGTGATGAGAACATCCGGCGGGTGCGATTTGAATTCATCGACGAATGCAGCCAGCGTGACCGCGTCCCGATTGCGCCAGCGAGGCAGCAGTTCGGTGTCGGGAATGCCGAAAAAAACCGCGTGATCCTCCTTGAGGCCAAGCACTTGGATGGCCCGCTTTCCTTCGGCGCGACGCAGTGCGCCCCACCGGCGGCGGCAATCAGCATCAATGAACCAGCGGCGCTCCACCCAGCGCTGCGGCCAGGGATTGTTGTCGCCGTCCGTAGCGAAAACCACGCGCACGTCAGCCCCGGCGGCCACGGCCTGTTGGATGAGACCGCCTGCGGCCAGCGATTCGTCATCGGGATGCGGGGCGAGCACCGTGAGACGCCTGCCGGGGGACAGGGTCAGGGATGACGGGGCGGGGGAATTCATTACGGAGAGAGATGGCACAATTTAGCGCAAGGTTGAAATAGAATCTTCCCGATGCAGATGCGATAAATTTTTCTCAGCCCGTGCGTATCCTTCAGGCGTAAGCTATAAATTATTTGCCATGACATCATCCAACCATTTTGACGCCATCATTGTCGGAGGCGGTCCGTCCGGTTCCTGCTCCGCCGCCATCCTTGCTGAATACGGGCATCGCGTGCTGATCCTCGAGCGCGAGAAGTTTCCCCGCTTCCATATTGGCGAGTCGCTCATTCCCTTTACCTTCAAGCCGCTGGAGCGCCTCGGCATGATTCCGAAGATGAAGCAGTCGCACTTCGTGAAGAAATACAGCGTGGCCTTTGTGCAGCCAGATGGTCAGGCTTCGCAGCCGTTTTATTTTCACACCCGTTACGACCGCGAGACGATCGCCCAGACCTGGCAGGTGCTGCGTTCGGAATTCGATCAGATGCTGCTCGACAATGCTCGCGAGAAAGGCGCGAGCATCTTAGAAGAGGTCACGGTGACGGAACTTATCAAAGAGGATGATCGAGTCGTGGGAGTGAAAGCCAGGGGCAAAGACGGCAAGATCACGGAGTATCGCGCTCCGATCACGCTGGACTGCACGGGCAAGGAGGCCTTCGCCGCAGTGCGTAACGGCTGGCGCATCCGCGATCCTTATCTGAACAAGGTGGCGGTCTGGACTTATTACAAAGGTTCCAAACGCGAGCCGGGCATTGATGAGGGCGCGACGATGGTGGCTTACATCCCCGACAAGGGCTGGTTTTGGCACATCCCGCAACATGACGACATGGTCAGCGTAGGCATTGTTGCCGAAGGGAAATATCTCTCGCGGGGCGGTGTGCGTGATCCAAAGGAAATCTTTCAGCGCGAAGTCGAAGTGAATCAGTGGATCAAAGATCATCTATCCGAAGGTGCATCCAACGGCAATTACTATGTCACCAGTGAGTATTCGCATCACTCGCGTTATTGTGCCGCGCCGGGGCTGTTGCTCGTGGGCGATGCATTCGCGTTTCTCGATCCAGTATTCAGCAGCGGCGTTATGCTCGCGCTGAAGAGCGGCATGATGGCCGGAGAGGAAATTCACAAAGGGCTGCTGTCAGGCGACCTTTCGCCCGGACATTTCGCGGGCTACGGAGCGAGCATCCGTGAAGGCGTGGAGAACATGCGCAAGCTGGTCTATGCGTTTTACAATCCCGACTTCTCATTCCGCGAGGTCATCAAGAAACATCCCGAGGCCGGCGGTCTGATCACCGACTGTCTCTCAGGCGATTTGAACAAGGATTATACCCAGCTTTGGAACTGGATTCGCGAGTTCGTTCCTCTGCCGGACGATTTGCCTTATGGCGAGCCGCTGGAGGAGTCCCTTGCGGTGGCAGCATGAGCGAAGGGAGCTATTGAGTCTCGCGCATTTCAATGCCAAGGAAGGACGACACTCTTGTCGTCATAATCCATCAAGGTCAATGGACGGCAAGAGTGCCGTCCCTCCTTGAAAGAGGCCACTTATCAATGCGAGCTTTAATATTTTTGGCGTTTAAGTCGTTTCTATTCCGCTTGGCCGTGCAGACTCTGTGAGGCGATGTTAGTCCGAATTCTTGAGGGTGAAGCGCCTGGCACTGGTATCGCGTTACGCCTTGTTCCATCAGCAAAAATACCCAGATCAATCAATTAGATTTCACCTCGCTGGGCGGTCAATCTTCCCATTGCTGTCCTGATCCTTCTTCCGCGTCGTAAAGTGAAAGAACACTGGCCGATGCGGCAAGGGCGGCGCGCTGTTCATCAAGCCATTCTCCCAACTCCATAACTTGAAGCGTGGGCAGTTGCTCAATTGCGCGTTCGATTTCAAGCACGGTGCTCATGGGACTTATTATAATACTTGCTGCAACAGTTGTCACCCATTTAGGCACTTACTCAACACCGACCAGCTCCTTCGCCGCAGCCATCTTGGCGGCACGTTCGGAGAGTTCGATGTGGAACTGCTCCGGTGTGGGAGCTTCGCCGTTGACGCGGGTGCGGCCCCAGAAGTCGGTGAAGCGTTCGTTGGGCTGGCGGTTCTTGGCAAAGTCTTCGAGTAGCGGGCGCACCTCTTTCGGGATGTCGGCGAGCAGGACGACTTTTTTCTCCAAGCCGGCAAGCCGGTCTCCGCGAATGCTGCCGCCGATGAACATGGCGTATTTTCCGGGGGCGCGACCGACGAAACCGATGTCGGCGTTGTAAGGACGGGCGCAACCGTTTGGGCAGCCGGTCATGCGGATGAGGATGGGTTCGCTTTCGAGCTTGAGTTCGCGCAAGATGCCATCAATGCCGTCGAGCACACCATTGAAGACGCGCTCACTTTCTGAAAGCGAGAGGCCGCAGGTGGGAAGGGCGACGCAGGCGTGAGCGACGCGGCGCGTGGCGGTCATGCCATCGGCGTGCGGCACCTGGTGTTTCGCGAGGATGGCGTCAACCTGGGCGCGTTGATCGGGCGAGACATCGGCGATGATGAGATTGGTGTTCGGCGTGATGACGAAGGGCAGCTTGAGAGATTGCGCGATCTCGCGGAAGGCACTGCGGTATTTCGGGCCGCTGGTGTCTTTGATGCGGCCCTGCGCGACATGGACGGCGCAGAATGAATTGCCGTCGCCTTGTTCATGCCAGCCGAGGTTGTCCTCGACGGTGGTGAATTTGATGTCTTTCACGGGGGCGATGTCGACTCCGGGGACGCGGCTCTGCACTTCCGCGCGGAACCACTCGATGCCTTTGCTCTCGACGAGATATTTCAAGCGCGCTTGTTTGCGGTCTTCGCGGTTGCCGAAGTCGCGCTGGGTGGTGACGATGGCGAGGGTCACGTCCACGACGTTCGCGCGCTTCACATAACCAAGCGGACGCGCGAGGAAGGGGCGCGTCGCGAGCTGGCCGTGGCTCATTCCGAAGCCGCCGCCGACAAAGAGGGAATAGCCTTCCACCGCACCGTCAACCACGTGCGGGACGAAGCCCACGTCTTGTGAAAAAATATCCACGTCATTGAGCGGGGCGATGGCCACACCCATCTTGAATTTGCGCGGGAGCCAGACTTTGCCATAGATGGGATCTTCCGCGCCTTCGTGAAGGGTGCACTCGCTGAGTAATTCTATTTTTTCTCCATCGAGCCAAATCTCGGAGTAACCTGATGAACGCCAGAGAGTGCGGCGGCTGATCTCCTCAGCGAGTTGCTGGGCATCGGCATGGACAAAATCTTTGATGGGCGAGGCTGGGCCCATGATGTTGCGCACGACGTCGCCGCAGGCGCCGATGGTGGTGAGGCCGGAGCGGTTGACGCTGGCGATGACGTTCTTGAGGTTGCCTTTGAGCACGCCGTGAAGCTGGATGCCCTGGCGCGTGGTGAGGCGGAGGTCGCCGTTGCATTTTTCGCTGAGGTCATCGTGAATCAGCCACTGCTCAGCGGTGCAGCGTCCGCCGGGCATTTTGCTGCGCACCATAAAGCTCCAGGCTTTTTCCTTTTTCTCCTTCGCGAGCTGGACGCGCAAATCGCGGTCATCTTGCTGGTAAGTGCCGTGGAATTTGAGCAGGTAGTTTTCCGTATCATCGAAGTGTGAGACGGCGGTGTCGGAGAGGACACTGGCGATGCTGCCTCGGAGGCCGTTGGAGATGATTTTGATTTCTTCGGGGGAACCTTTGCTCATGAGTTGGATTGGATGAATTGAGGGTTGAGATTACGCATGAAATCGAAGGGCGCAAGGCGAAATTACATAAAATCCCATAGGGGAAGTGGGGAATCGCGAATGAGCGATCGTAATTGATGGAGGACTCGCAGGAGCGGCAGGGAAAGTTCCGCACTATTCCAGCCTTCCAGCCCTCCATTTTTTCGCCTCAATTCCCACCGTCGTCCATGAGGAGTCGCATGGGAATCATGTGCGAGAACTGGAACCCGTTTTTCTGGAAGAATCGCTGGCTCTCGGCACTGATCTTGTCGGTGAGCAGGGTGATGCGCTTGAATTGTTTCTCTGTGGCGAACTCGATGGCGTGCTTCAGCAAGCGGGAGCCATACCCTTGGGCGCGATGCATGGGGTGGACGATGACGTCTTCCATGAGGATGACAAAATCGCCCTCGGCCGTGCTGATGGTGAACAGAAGATTCACCATGCCGATGATGGAATGGTCGTTGCGCAAGACGAAGATGCGCCCGCGGTTGGGCTGTTCGAGGATAAGCTTCAGGCCATGCTGCTGCTTCGTGCGGTCAGGGATAAAATCCTGTTCTTCATCAAGCAGAGACATCACCAAATCGGTGAGCTCCGAAAGGTCGGCTAGGATGGCAGGCTCGATTCGGGTGTCTGAGGACAGGGTGGGGGATGACATTCAACGACACCATACCCCGCAGCGTGCCGCGCCCAAGTGATTTCTCCGTGACACATTCTGCCCTGACTTGCGGTTTGACAAATTCTCAAGGCTTCGTAGTATCGCCACCCCTTTGCAGCCCAGTTGCCTGACGGCCCTGCTCCTGCTGCGGAACATCTCATCTCCAAGACTTATGCCTAAACGCACCTACCAGCCCTCCAAGCGCACCCGCAAACAGCAGTTCGGGTTCCGCACACGCATGAAGACCAAAAATGGTCGCGCCATCCTGAGCCGTCGTCGCCGCGCAGGCCGCAAGCGTCTGGTGCCCAAGGGTGTTGAAATCCACTTCAAGCGCCACACGCATCAGCATACGCTCCCTGGCACCAAGCCGGGCAGCAATGCCGCGAAGCCGAAATATTGATCACTCCGTGCGCCTGCCCGCTTCACGCCGATTGAGCCGCCACGGCGAGTTCGCCCGAGTGAAGGCTGGTGGCGGAAGTCACGCCGGACGCTATGTGGTGGTCAATGCGCTTCGCACCGGGACTGAAGATCCTTGGCGCTGCGCTTTCATCACCTCAAAAAAAGTCGGCGGTGCCGTCCAGCGGAACAAAGTCCGCCGTCGCCTGCGTGAAATCCTCCGCGCCCATGGAGGGCAAATTCCCAACGGTCACTGGATTGTGACCATCGCCCGCTGGAGGGCTGCTGAAGCGAGTTTCAAAGAACTGAACAAAGACTGGATACGAACCGCGTCTCGCGCCGGCATTCTTCCTCAATCAAACGGGCCATGACTCCACATGAAAACGCTACTCTGTCTCGCCCTTCGCGGCTACCAGCGTTTCCTTTCGCCGGTCGTCCAATACTTTGGCGGTCCCGGCTGCGGTTGCCGCTATACGCCGACCTGTTCGGAATATTTTCTTCAGGCCGTCCAGAAACATGGAGCGCTTCGGGGAAGCTGGCTGGGGTGCAAGCGCATTTTTCGCTGCCATCCTTGGGGCGGAAGCGGGCACGATCCGGTGCCGCAAACACACAATCAAAAACATTGAAATCAATTTAGAATGGACCGCAAAGCATGGATCGTCGTCACCCTCTGCCTCCTCGGCATGGGCATCAATGGCTGGTGGATGATGACACATCAGCCGCCGCCGAAAGCACCTGTTCCTGTAGCAGCCGCTCCTGCAAAAACACCTGTTGATACCGCCGCCCAGCCTGGCACCACCACCCCGCCCAAGGCCGATCCCGCAGCGCCAGAAGCCGTCGCCGTGCCGGAGCAGAAGGTCGAACTCAACAACAGCCTCGTCACTTACACATTCACCACGAAGGGCGGCGGCATTGCCACCGCCAGACTGCTCGACACCAAAGACAACATCATCCTCAATGCGCCCGGCAAAGCTGCAGTCGGCGCGATCAGTGGTGCGGCGAAAGCCTGGGACGATCTGAATTACAACCTCACCATCACTAACAACAGCTCGGCCAAGATCACCAAGGACAGCCTTTACATATACACAGGCGCGGCAATGGAACTCCGGCCTGATGAGATTGTGAAGCCCGGGTTTTGCTGGAACGATGCCGGTGATGCGGCATCGAAGGACACCAGCTATTTTGGTGCAGGCTGGTTCAGTGGTGAAGTCACGGAACTGCGCATGGAATTCCAACGGGTTCGTTGGGCGGGTGTCATGAGCCGCTTTTACACCATGCTCATTAGCACCAAGGAAGATCAGCCCGGGAAAATTTGGGCCATGCCATTCCCCGTGGATCACAATAGCGATGAGTTCAAGGACAACTCCCGCGCGGCCCAGGACAAGGCCATCCACGGTGGCGTCAGCCTTCCTGCCTTGGATTTGGATGTCAATGCCACGAAGTCCTTCGCGCTACGTGTATATATGGGGCCAAAAGTATATCAAGTGCTCTCTGGCATCGATGATGTCGAACCTGACCGCCAGCAGCGCTATGTCATGTTCTATGGCTGGTTCACCTTCGTCAGCAAGCGCCTTGTCTGGCTCATGCGTGTCTTCCATGACTGGTTCGGCAACTGGGGCACGGCCATCATTCTGCTCACGCTCACCGTCCGCACCATCCTCTGGCCCGTTCAGGCTCGCGCTAATTCCACGATGAAGCGTATGGGCATGCTCTCGCCCAAGCTCAAGGAACTTCAGGCCAAACATAAAGACGAGCCGCAGAAGCAGCAGGCGGAGATGATGAAACTCTATCGCGAGTATGGAGTGAACCCGCTCGGCGGCTGTCTGCCCATGTTCGTGCAGATTCCCGTGTTCTTCGGCTTCTATCGCGTGTTGCAATACGCCGCCGAACTCCGCGGCCAGTCCTTCCTCTGGGTGCCGGATCTTTCCCTGCCCGATACCATCACTCACATTGCAGGCTATCCGCTCAATCCGCTGCCGCTGGTCATGGTGCTCACGAATTTCTTGCAGATGAAGTTCACACCGCAGCCCCAGTCCACGGACAACACTCAGCGGCGTCTCATGATGTTCATGCCGCTCATCTTCCTGTTCATCTGCTATAACTTTGCCTCCGCCCTCGCTCTCTACTGGACCACGCAGAATATTTTCAGCATCTTCCAAGCCCAGGTGCAACTCCGTTTCCAGAAAGACCCCGTGCTTACCAAGGTCGCCCCGGCAGGCTCCGCAGCATCGTCGGCATCAGGTTCCAAGAAAAAAGACAAGCCCGGCCCGCCGCGTCTCGGCGGCGGAGGCACCAAGTCCACCCGCAACGACTAATATGAAATCCCTCGACAGCGCCCGTCAGATTCTCGACACCATGTTGGGCTATCTCGGCTTCGTCGTGCAGATTGAAGAAGACGATGGCGACGGTCATGGCCCCACCTTGCAAATGCTCACCGAGCAGCCGGACGATCTCATCGGACGTCGCGGCGAAGTGCTGGAGGACATCCAATATCTCGTCAACCGCATCCTCCAGCGTCGCGACTCCGAGGCCCCGCGTATCCGCGTGGATTGCGAATACTTCCGCACCATGCGCGAGGATAAAATGCTCGCCCATGCCAATGAGCAGGCCGACCGCGTCCGCTCCACCGGACACTCCATTGCCCTCAATCCCATGAACAGCTATTATCGGCGGCTCGTGCACAATCTCTTCGTGAACGACCCCGACATTGCCAGCGTCAGCGCCACGGGCGACGACCGCTTCAAGCGCATCACCCTCATGAAGCGACGTCCGGCGGACAAGTCGTGAGCTTCCGCTTGCGTTCCCGTTCCATCCGTCTAATCTACGCGCCCTTCGTCACCGGACCCCCTTGCAGAACATGAAATCAGAACTCGTCGATAAAGCAGCCACCGTCATCACCGACATCCCTCTCCTCATCAACATGGTGTCCAAGCGCGTCCGCCAGCTCAATCAGGGCCGTCCCGCACTGGTTGAAAGAAAGCCCGGCATGAGAGAAGCCGACATCGCCCTCACCGAGATCATCGAAGGCAAAATCAGGATCGAGCGCGCAGCCATTGTCGAAGGCACGGTGCTCTAAGGCGTGGAGAACGGACGGGTAATCCGGCGCGTTAAATTTAATTCAACTGTTTCGCGCCATCAGGCGCCCATGTGAGCCATGCCGCCGACCCTCAAGAGCGACATCGCCACCAATCGCAAAGCATCGCGCGACTACCACATCCTCGACAAATACGAGGCCGGAATCGAGCTGAAAGGCACGGAGGTCAAGTCCATCCGCGCCGGCCATATCAACATCAACGACGCCTTCGCGCGCATTGATCGGGGCCAGGTCTTCCTCTGGAACTGCCACATCCAACCCTACGAAAAAGCCAGCCACGAGCAGCACGAGCCCATGCGCTCCCGCCGCCTTCTCCTGCACAAAAACGAAATTTTCAAGCTCTACGCCTCCAGCCAGCAGAAGCACCTCGCCATCGTCCCGCTGCGCGTCTATTGGAAAAACCGTCGGGTGAAAATAGAACTCGCCGTCGGCAAAGGGAAAACTAAAGGCGACCAGCGCCAGGACCTCAAGAAAAAAGTCGAGAACCGCGAAGCCCAGCGCGAGATGGCCCGGTTCAACGAGCGCGGCAAAAAGTAGCGCCGCCTGCCATCTGGCGTGTGTTGTAGGGCGGGCGCTCCGCCTGCCCTAAATTCGGCAAGCGGCGCGCTTGCCCTACAAGTCTAGGATGACGCGGAGAACTGTAGGGCGTTTGCGCCAGACGCCGAAGCATCTGGACTTGCAAAAAAATCAGGCCGTCTGACACAAACGGCCTACACACTAGTGTAGTGCGCGCTTATTGGTGTAACAATGGAGTTTTTGGCGGGCTCGGGTGACTTTGGCCAGGATGTCGGTG
>JAYVOH010000156.1:0-12734 GCA_043758025.1 Verrucomicrobiota bacterium | reverse complement strand
GCAGCGTGGCGGAGACGCCGAACGCGGCGACTTCATCGCAGAAGATTTCCTGCTGCCGCTCAGCAGGCCGTTTCCAAGGGAGACCCTCGACGGTGTTGTAGGGGATCAGATTGACTTTCGCATCCAGCATCTGCGCTGCGCGGCCCAGCAGTCGCGCCTGCTCCAGCGTGTCATTCACACCTTCGATCAAGATGAACTCAAAGGTCAGCTTCTGCTTCTTCCGTGAGCACCAATAATCCAGCGCTGCGTAAAGATCATGCAGCGGCCACTTCTGATTCACCGGCATGATCTGGTCGCGCACTTCATCGCTGGCACCGTGTAACGAGATGGCGAGCCGGATTTGCAGAGGAAACTCCGCGAGCTTGTAAATCTGCGGTGCGATTCCGCTGGTGCTCACGGTGATGTGCCGCGCCCCGATGCCGACTCCCCACTCCGCGTTCAACACCTGAATGGCCTGTAAAACATTGGGCAGATTGGCCAGCGGCTCGCCCATGCCCATGAAAACCAGGTTGTCCACCCGTGCGCCGCAGTGTTTCTCCACTTGGATGATCTGCTCGGTGATCTCGCTGGCCGTGAGGTTTCGCGTGAGTCCCGCGAGTCCGCTGGCGCAGAATTTGCAATCGAAAGCGCAACCCACTTGCGAGGAAACACAGAGCGTGCGGCGGTCCGAGCGCTCGCCGTAAAGCGCGGGCGAGGCAGGGATGAGCACGGTCTCGATGAAGCGGCCATCATGAAGCTTGAAGAGATATTTCCGCGTGGTGTCCTCTGCGCCTTCCACACGCGCCAGTGTCATCGTGCGCAACACAAAGCGCTCCGCTAATGCAATGCGCATGGCTTTGGATAAGTTCGACATGGCCTCGAAACTCTCTGCGCGTTTCGGGAAGATCCATTCCAGAATCTGTTTCGCGCGAAACGCAGGCTCCCCAATGGCGGCGACAACTTCTCCCATTTCATCGGGTGAAGTTGCGAGCAGGCAGGGCAGTGGTTCGGCGGTCATCGTCGCAGACTAGCCGTGAATCGGCCTTGCGGCAAAGGTTCACATTGCGCTTTGTTTCTGCACGAACGCAAACGTGACTTTGCACCCTTTCTGCTTTGCGGTAAGACTCACCCCAGACTTCGCTCATGCCAAATTCCACGCCGTCATCCCCTGCCCCTGCCTCCAGTTGGATGGAGGGACTTTCCAGCTTTCTGGCTGATGAACAGGGCGTGGAAGCGATCCTGCTCAATGCCGACCAGCGCAAGGTTTCGGTCGCGACGTTGGGAGTCGTCAATGCCGAGGCATTGAAGGCCAGGCTCGACACGGTGTTGCGCGCATTGGATGCGCGCTTCGGCTCCGGAGGTTTTCCATCCAGCACCGCGGGAACGCGGGAGGCATTCCAATTTCAGGTGAGGAAACTCCCCACTCAAGATGTCTTGATTGAAAAGCCCAGCTGTCCCACCGCACCCACCTTCTGGAAATGGCGCGAGTTCGCCTGGCCGGAGCCCGAGGAAATCGAGAAACAAAGCCGAGAGGAATGGCAGATGCTCGCGATGCAAGCCGCGATCTGCGGCGCGGCGTTGTTCGCCGGATGGTTTATAGAAAGTTTCACCACGCTGCCCCCGACAGTGTGGATCAGTTGCTTTGTCATCTCCATCGTCGCCGGCGGATGGGACGCGGCCAAGGACGCATGGGAAAAGATTCGCGAGGGCCAGCTCGACATTCATTTTCTCATGCTCGCAGTGGCAGCGGGTGCCATGGCCATCGGGGCCTGGCACGAGGGCGCATTGCTCCTGTTTCTCTTCTCCTTAAGCGGAGCGATGGAACACTACGCCCTCCACCGCACGCATCGCGAGATCAATGCTCTCACCAAGGCCGCGCCGAAGATGGCCCGCGTCATTCTGCCCAATGGTAGCGTCGAAGAACGCGCGGTGGTGTCGCTCGTCGTGGGCGATAAGTTGCAGGTGCGACCTGATGAACTGTTCGCGGTGGACGGCTCCATTATATCCGGCGAGACCGCTGCGGATGAATCCACGCTCACCGGAGAATCGGTGCCCGTGGAGAAAATCAAGGGCGCTGAAGTTTTCAGTGGCACGCTGAACCTCTGGGGCGCGGTCACGGTCAGGGTCGAGAAGCTCGCCTCCCAAAGTGCGCTGCAAAAAATCATCATGCTCATCCAACACGCGCAGAACCTCCGCGCGCCCAGCCAGCGCTTCACGGACAAGTTCGGCACGCCCTACACCTGGCTCGTGCTCGGCCTGACCGCAGCGATGTTTTTCGTGTGGTGGCTCGGCTTTCACATCGCGCCCTTCCACAATGTCGGCGGGCACAAGTCGGCGTTCTATCTCGCGATGACGCTGCTCGTTGTGATGTCGCCCTGCGCGCTGGCCTTGAGCATTCCCTCGGCGATCCTCGCCGCCATCGCCTGGGGCGCGCGGCATGGCATCCTCTTTCGTGGCGGCGCGGCCATTGAAAAACTCGCGGAGGTTGATGTCGTCTGCATGGACAAAACAGGAACGCTGACCGAGGGCGAGATGCGCGTGAAAACCATCGAGAGCTTCCCTCCGGGTCGCGAGACCGATGTCACGCGCATTGCGATCACCATGGAGGCGCACTCGAATCATCCCATCGCCCGCGCCATCGTCGCTCATGGGAAATCACAGGATATCGCGCCCGGAACCCTGGATGAATTTCAAAGTCTCACCGGCGCCGGATTGCGCGGCACGGTGGATGGGCAGGTCACTTATGTGGGACGCAGGGAACTCATGGAGCAGGGTGAGTTCGCGGGTTGGGTGGGCAAGATTCCCGATGCCCCGCTTGGGTTCACCGAAGTGTGGGTGCTGCAAGCGGGACTCGTCGGCCGCATCTTGTTGCAAGATACCATCCGTTCAGGGAGCAAGGGCGTGCTGGAAAAACTCAAGGCTGAAGGCGTGGAGACCATCATGCTCACCGGTGACCGCCGCGCCGCTGCGGAACAGATCGGGAAAGATCTTGGCCTCAGCGCGGTGTTCGCGGGCCTCAAACCCGAGGACAAAGTGGCCACCATCAAGGGACTCACTGACAAGGGGCGCAAGGTGGCGATGGTGGGCGACGGCGTGAACGACGCGCCGAGTCTCGCCGCCGCATATGTCAGTGTGGCCATGGGCGCACGCGGGAGCGACGCCGCGCTGGAGCAAAGCGATGTCGTGCTGATGAAAGACAAGATTGAAAAACTCCTAACCGCCCGCGAGCTCAGCCTCAAGGCGCGCGCCATCATCAAGCAAAACCTGTTCATCTCCCTCGGCGCGATCACCATCATGGCCGTGTCCGCAATCTTCGGCCTCGTGCCGCTCACCGTTGGCGTAATCATACACGAGGGCAGCACCGTGATCGTTTGTCTGAACAGCTTGCGGCTGTTGTTTGGGAGGGAGTAGCGCGAGCTCAGATTGTAAGCCCGCGCCATCATCAGGCATATCCACTTATTGAGCCTCGCTCAATAAGGTGACAAGGAACGACGACACTCTTGTCGTCGTAAGGCTTGATTGCATTGGACGGCATGAGTGCCGTCCTTCCTTGTGTGATGTCGTCCAGATCGCGCACCGCGACCGGATTGAAGACGACTGGCTTCATCAAGCTTGCGCGTGAGGTTCGGACAGCGGGATGCGACGTCCCGAGTGGGCCAGTGCTTCGTCGAGCAATGACTCAAGCTCCGGCGTTGCTTCGCACCCAAACATGCGCTTCACCGCTACGGCCACGGCCTCGGCAGCGCTGGAGAAAGCACCGGCCTGCAATTGCTGCTGCAACAACTTCTCAGATTCGGCGTCGAGCGGCCAAAAAAATGGGCGAGTGGTCTGACGACATTGACTCGGCTTCCGCCTCGCCCTTCGGGTAGCCTTCGGCTATCTGTCTCGCTCCGCTCGGCTCTCGCGCTCCTTCTCTATTAGAATATCGATTACAACGCCAGCAACCCCGCCTGCACCACCTCCGCGGTCTTTGCGAGGTCTTCCTCGCTGTGGGCGAGGCTGATGAAGCCGGTCTCGAATTGTGAGGGCGCGAAATAGACGCCGTTATCGAGGCAGTGATGGAAGAATTTTTTGAATGCGGCTTGATCGCTGGTCTTGGCGTCGGTGAGATTGCGCACCGGCTTCTCAGTGAAAAAGAGGCAGAACATGCTGCCGGTGCGATACCATTGATAATTGCGGCCAGTCTTTCGCAGAATCTCCAACACCGCGTCCTCCATGATCGCGCCGATTGTTTCCAGACGCTGCCAACCGTGCTGCTTTTCCATCTCGCGGAGTTGCGCGAGACCGGCGGCCATCGCCAGAGGATTGCCGCTCAAGGTGCCGGCTTGATATACGGGACCATCGGGCGCGAGATAATCCATGATGTCCGCGCGACCACCGAAGGCACCGACGGGCAAGCCGCCGCCGATGACCTTGCCCATCGCGGTGAGGTCGGGCATGATCTTCTCTATTTCCTGCACGCCACCTTTGGCGACACGAAAGCCGGTCATCACTTCATCGAAGATGAGCAGCGCACCGTGCTTCTGGGTGATCTCGCGCAGCTTCTGCAAGTAGCCCGGTTGCGGCAGGATGAGCCCGGCGTTGGCGGGATAACTCTCCACAATGATCGCGGCGATCTGGTCGCCGTCTTTGGCAAAACATTCCTCCAGTGCGGCGACATCGTTATAAGGAAGCACGGTGGTGAGTTCCGCATAGCTGGCGGGAATGCCCGCGCTGTCCGGCTTCCCATGTGTAAGCGCACCACTGCCTGCGGCCACGAGGAGAGCATCAACATGTCCATGATAACAGCCGTCGAACTTCACAATGCGGTCGCGTTTGGTGAACCCGCGCGCGAGGCGGACGCAACTCATCGTGGCCTCGGTGCCGCTGTTGACCATGCGGACTTTCTCGACGCTGGGCACCCATTCGCAGATAAGCTTGGCCATCTCGACTTCGTAGATGTTGGGAATGCCGAAGCTGACTCCGTCTTTCGCGGCATTCTGCACGGCTTCGATGACGCACTGTGGCGCATGACCGAGGATCGCGGGCCCCCACGTGCCGACGTAATCAATCAATGCGCGGTCATCCACGTCCCAGATGCGGCAGCCCTTGGCGCGGCGGACGAAGAAGGGTTCGCCGCCGACGTTGCGGAACGCTCGCACGGGTGAGTTCACGCCACCGGGGATGTATTGCTTGGCAAGCGCGAAGAGCTTCTGAGAGATGGGGCCGGAAGTCATGAGGTAATACTTGGAACGCGCCGCTGTGCTAGCGCAACGAGATTTGTTGGAGTCAAGGGATTGCAAGCCCGCCCCGCCCAAGTTGTCGTTCGTCGCTTTGCGTCTTGGAGTGCGTGCGCTCCTGCGCCGCTTTAGAACGGCGACTGTTCACCTCCACCGCGCCTGATATGCGCACACGCAAGAGTCCCCGCATCCCGCCTGCGAAAGCGCCGCAGGAGCGGCGCACTCCGAAGACGCAAAGCGACTTTGATCGTCATCCGTGACTCACGATGACCTTGATGAAATCCTTGAGATATTTCTCAGCCTTCGCTTCACCCACGCCGCGAATTTTCTTTGCCGCCTCGACCGACTTCGGCTTGAGCCGCGTGAAGAACTCCAGTGTGTTGTTGTGAAAGATGACATAGGCTGGCACGCCCTCACGCTGAGCGATTTCATTGCGTTTCTTCTTCAGCTTTTCAAAGAGCACGTCATCAAATCCAAGCTCGCCAGCGATGACTTCAACGTCATCCGCTGACTTCGTATCGCGCTTCGTCATCTTCGATGCGGGGCTGGTGTCGGGCCACAGCATTTTCACATTGCCGCCTTTGCGCATGATCTCCGATCCGGCATCGGTGATGCGCATCAATGGATAATCTTCCTGCGTAATCGTCTCGACGAAATGCAGCTTCTCCATCTCCTTGAAAAGCTGATGCACGCCCGCATTGCCGAGACCCTTGAGCAAGCCATAGGTCGAGAGCTGGTCGAGACCGGCGTCCACCACCTCACGCGATTTGCTTCCCAGTAGCATGGCGATGATGCGCCCCTTGCCGAAACGCGGCGTCCACATGCCGTCCGGTTCCTTGCGGCACATGCGCGCGACGCCGCTGAGGGCCTTGCGCAACAAGTCAACTTCCTGCGAGGTTCCGGCGCGAGCGCTGGATTTGGCTCCGCCGCGTTTGCAGACATCGCAGTTCCCGCATGGCGCGGCATCCTCTTCGCCGAAGTATTCCAGGATCATCTGCTGGCGGCACTTGTCGGCGTAACAGAGTTCGATCATTGAGCGCAACTTGGACCGGTCGCGCTTGTCCTTCTCCGCGATGGCGTCACGGTCGAGCTTGAGATTGCGCGCCAGCGTATCGGGCTGGAGCAGTCGCGTGCCGCGCATTCGTTTGCCGGGAATGTCGAAGCGCTCGATCATGCCCTGCCGTCCGAGCAGGCTGAGCGCGCTGCCGACAGACATGCTGTTCTTCACGTGCGCGTGATCGGCGATGTCATCAATCGTGGCATGGACTTCATGCGCGTTGTCCGCCCAGTTGAGCAAGGTCTGGTAAATGTCGCGGATGGTCTCGAACGAGGGATTCGCGCCGTCGATAAAAAACTCCTGCGTCTTGGTGTCGGCGAAGTTGAAGAGCAATTCGCAGTGTGCTGGCTCGCCATCGCGACCCGCGCGTCCGGCCTCCTGATAATAGGCTTCGACGCTGCCCGGCACATCGAAGTGAATCACAAAACGCACGTCGCTGCGATCAATGCCCATGCCGAAGGCGTTCGTGGCGACGGCGATGCCCGCTTTCTTTTGGAGGAACTTGTTCTGTGCCAGCTCGCGTGACTTGTCGTCGAGTCCACCGTGATAAGTGATGGCCTTCACGCGCCAGTCATCGAGCTGGGCGGTGACTTCCTCGACTTTTTTGCGCGTGGCACAGTAGATGATGCCGGTCTTCCACTGCGTGATGATGTCTTTCACGCGCTCGTATTTGTTCCGGGCCTTTTCGCAATGCGTAATGTTGAGCGAGAGATTGGGCCGCGAGAATCCGCGCACGCTGTAAAATGGATCGCGCAGCCGCAGATGCTGCAAGATGTCCTCCCGCACCTCTGGCGTGGCGGTGGCGGTGAGGGCAAGCACCTGGGGGCTGCCGAGGTTTTCAAGAGCATGACCGAGCCGGAGATAATCAGGGCGAAAATCGTGACCCCATTGTGAGAGACAGTGCGCTTCATCAATAGCGAAGAACGCGACCTCGATCTGCTTCAGCGCATCCACAAACATGCCGCTTCGGAAACGCTCTGGCGCGACATAGACGAGCTTGAACTCGCCGTTTCGCATTCCAGCGATGCGCTCTTTTTGTTCGTCCAGCGAGAGGGTGCTGTTGATCAAGGTCGCGGAGATGCCACGATTCACCAGCGCATCCACCTGGTCTTTCATTAGCGCGATGAGGGGGCTGACAACAATGGTCACACCGTCCATCACCATCGCGGGCAGTTGATAACAAAGCGATTTCCCGCCGCCGGTGGGCATGACGACCAAGGCATCGCGCCCTGCGAGGACACCGGCGATGACATCCTCCTGCCCGTCGAGAAACGCCCGGAAGCCGAAGTGCTTTTGCAGCGCTTCGCGGGCGTCGTGAATCTGGGTTGAGGGTTCTGGCACTCTTTCATCATGGCGAGCGTTCGGGTGCCTTCAAAATAAAACGCCCCGCTCGTGCGCGTGGCACGGGCGGGGCGGATTGGATTTCAATTCCGTCTGAAGGCGGGACTACGAACGGACTACATCTTGTAGAACTCAGGCCGATAGCTCGGGCGCTTGATGTATTTGTTGGGCGCTTCGGTGTTGGTGACTTTCATCTTCTCCTTGTCCCAGACGATGGTTTCCTTGGCGCGCAACGCGAGGTTGCCCAGAAGCACAAATTCTGCAAGCGGTCCTGCATAGTCGAAATTCGAACTCGTGGTGCCGCCGTTCTTGATGACGTGCGTCCATTCCTTTTGCGGCTCGCCTGGTTTCGGGCTGCGGGTTTCGGTCTTTTTGATCTTGCCGTCTTTCATCGCTTTCTTGACCTCGGTGAAGTGTTCGAGCGGATAGATCACAGGGCTGGCGCAATAGGCCTCGCCTTCAAAGATAACACCCTCGGTGCCAATAAACATCATGCCGCTGCTGGCCTTGTCGAAGGTTTCTTGCGGGACACGCTCATCACGCTCCGGCTTGTTAGGTTTCCCGTCCTTGATGCCGTCATTCCAGCTCACCACCAACGCGGGATGCTGGTCAGTCGCGGCGAAGTGGTATTTCAAGTTGGACCACACTGGGGCGCAGGTATCGCTGATCTCGGAGGATTCCGCTTCGATCTTCACGGGGATTGCCTGATGCAGGATGCTAAAGGAGGAGTCCATGATGTGGCAGCCCATGTCGCCCAGCGCGCCAGAGCCAAACTGCCACCAGCCACGCCAGTTGAACGGATGCACGCTCTTGCCTTTCTTCGCTTTCTTCGCGTCTTCGGGCGAAAGATCGAATTCAAAGTAAGGCTCACTCGGTTCCACACCCAGCCATATGTTCCAGTCGAGATTGGCCGGAGCCGGAACTTCCACTTTCTTGAGCGGACCTTGCGGCCAGATTGGCCGATTGGTCCAGAGACGGATTTCCTTCAACGTGCCGATCGCGCCCTGATCCACCCATTCTTTCGCGAGCCGCTGTCCTTCCATGGTGCGGCCTTGATTGCCCATCTGCGTGACCACACCGGCGGTTTTCGCAGCTTTGTGCAGTTCGCGCACTTCCCAGATGGTGTTGCACATCGGCTTCTGCACCATGACGTGCTTCTTGCGCGCCACAGCCAGCATCGCTGCGGGGAAATGCGTGTGATCGGGAGTGGAAACGGTGACGGCATCGATCTTGTCCCCCATCACCTCAAACATTTTTCGGTAGTCGGTGAAGACCTCCGCGCCGGGGTATTTTTGCTTCGCTTTGTCGAGGTGACTCTGATCCACATCGACAATGGCCACGATGTCATTGCCTTCGGATGCCGCGTTGGAATCAGACTCGCCCTTGCCGCCGACGCCGATGCAAGCGATGCGCAGCTTGTTGTTGGGAGATTCGGCGGTGTGCGAACGCAGTATGTTCGGCGCTATGAATGCGCCACCCGCCACTCCGGCGGAGGTGGAGATGAAGCGACGACGGTTCAAGGATTTGCTGCTAGGCATGATGGTTCGTTTTGGAGGGTTTGAATTTTTGGGATGGAAAAAAGACTAGGTGAGTCAAACGTGGCTGGCGAGAAAATATTACGGCAGTCGGGGGAATGCTTGTTTGCGCGAACAACTCATCACGGCATGATTGACGAATGCATGAAACCAAAAGCGATGCCCTTTCTGAACTCCGCGCCGTGATGCACCGGCTGCGTGCGCCGGGCGGTTGTCCGTGGGATGCGGAACAGACGCATGAGTCGCTCATTCCGCATTTGATTGAGGAAGCCTATGAGGTCGCGGAGGCGGCGCGTTCCGGTGACATGAAACACTTGTGCGAGGAGCTGGGCGACCTGCTGCTCCAGCCGGTGTTCCATGCCGAGATCGCATCGGAAAACGGCACATTCACGCTCGACGACATCGCGCGCGGCATCACGGAGAAGCTCATCCGCCGTCATCCGCATGTGTTTGGCAATGCCAGCGCGGACACGAGCGACGCGGTGCTGACGCAATGGGAAGCCATCAAGCGCACGGAAAAAGGCGGCGGGAAGCAAGCTCATCTGCACGGCATCTCGAAGGGTCTGCCCGCGCTGATTCGTGCGCAGAAGTTGCAGAAGAAGGCCGCAAAGGTCGGCTTCGACTGGCCGGACACCGGGCCGGTGCTGGAAAAGATTCGCGAGGAAGCGGACGAAATCGTGGAGGCCGTTGCTCAGAAAGATCAATCCGCGATCGTGGATGAAGTCGGTGATCTTTTGTTCACCGTCGTCAATCTCGCGCGCAAGCTCGGCGTCGAGGCCGAGGTCGCGCTGGCGCATGCGAATGAAAAGTTTACGTCACGGTTCAACAAGCTGGAAGAGCGCGTCGAAGAAAGAGGCAGGAAGCTCGGCGAGATGTCGCTCGCGGAGATGGATGCGGTTTGGGATGAGGTGAAGGCCGGGTTGTAGGCCGTTTGTGTCAAACGGCCTGACTTTACAATTTCGGAAATTTCGCCGTCTGGCACAGACGGCCTACAGTTTATTTATAAGCATAAACCTCTCCCGCCCCGCGCGTCCTTCGTAAGCCACATCGGGCACCCAGTGCTCATCAATCTCAAAGCCGCCGGTTTCCCAGAGCGCAATCAATTCATTCAGCGTGATGCCGAACGGCGGGCCGGTCTCGCCGGGATCCATGTCGGGAGTCATGTAGAACACGCCCGCCACTATGCCGCCGGGCTTCAGCGCTCCACGCACGGCGGCGGTGTATTTCTCCCGCAATGATGGCTCCAGCGCACAGAGGCAGGTGTGTTCCCAGACGAGGTCGAATGATCCGCGCAGATCGTCCGGCAGCTCAAATAGATTCGCGAGTCGGAAATCCACACGCTGCTCCGTGTCTGCCTGTTTCGCGCGTTCGATCGCCAGCGGCGCGATGTCGATGGCAACGACTTGGCAGCCGTGTTCAGCAAGCCGTCGCGCGTCGTGACCGATGCCGCAGCCGGGCACCAGCACGCGGCCTCTGAAAAGCCGCGGCATCTTTTTCAGCAAATCATCGAGCACCGGCGTGTGCGTGCCTTTGTCCCACGGCGTATCGCCTTTTTCGTAAAGTTCGTTCCAGTCTTGCGACATTTTGCGGTTTGAGATTTAGAATTTGAAGCGTAATCATAGACCATGGCACCACGCGCTGCGATCAGCAATTTCGTCATCACAGGCGTGATATTATTTTTCATGTTCATCATCGGCTTGTTGCTGAAGGGGCGCATGAGGTTGCCTTCAGAACTTAAGGCCGATGAAACCGCGAAGGTGGCAGTGCCCGCGAGCGTGCCGCGAGCGATTCCCGTGGGACAGAAGGTTGCTGAGCCGCGCGCATATAAGACGGGCGAGTTTTGGGTGCTGCCTCATGCGCAAATCGTGGTCAGTCGTTCCAATGACGCGGACACGTTGCGCATCCGCAGCGGGCCAAAGGAGGATGTGTTCGTGCTGTATGGAGTGGATGCCTCGCAGGCGCTGTGGACGCATCCGTTGCGCATCGCGGCCCAGGCCAGCTACTTCGGTGGCGTGGCGCAGACGCGAGTGCTGGACACGGGCGGGCAGGCGCTGGCGTGGATCACGGAACTGCTGTCGAAACAGCCCTTCATCGTTTATACGAAATACGCACGGGTGCCGCAGACAGAGCGTTATTATGCCTTTGTGCGGGTGGAGGTGGAGCCGGGCAAACAAAAAGACCTGGGCGAACTTCTGGTGCGCAAAGGATTCGCCGCACCGAACGGTCCCGCGCCGGATTCCGTGCCGGAAGCTGGGCGCACGCCGGCGGATTACCATCATCAGCTTCAGAAGGCGCTCTCACAGGCCAAGGCGGAGCAAGTGGGCGCATGGGCACCTTAAGATACAAGATGCTAGATGGAAAGATTTAAGATATGAGGCAGCGCGCGATTGCCGATCTCAGTTTTTCAATCTTGAATCTTTCCATCTAACATCTTGTATCTCAACAATGGCCGCAGTCACCCGCCTCCGCGATCTCTCCCAGCATCAGGTGCGCTCCGGCCTCGCCGCGTGGCTCGGCTGGCTCTTCGACGGACTGGACATGCATCTCTACACGCTGGTGGCCACGCCGTTTGTCGCGTCCTTGATGATGCTCCCGCAAACCGATGCCGCTGTGGGTCGGCACGCATCCATCATCAATGCAGGCTTCCTCGTCGGCTGGGCACTGGGAGGCGCGTTCTTCGGACGAGTCGGTGATTTGCTGGGTCGCAGCCGCACGCTGATGCTCACGATCCTGACCTATGCCTGTTTCACGGGTCTGGCTTTTTTCGCGCAGAACTGGTGGCATCTGCTCGCGTTTCGTTTTCTGGCCGCGCTGGGCATCGGCGGTGAGTGGGCGGTGGGCGCGTCCCTGCTGTCCGAAACGTGGCCGAAAAAGTGGCGACCATGGATCGCGGCATCGCTGCAATGCGCGGTGAATCTCGGCGTTCTGCTGGCGTGTCTTTGCGGCGAGCTGTTGCGCAATGCGGAGCCGCGCTGGATTTTTCTCATTGGTATTCTTCCGGCCTTCATCACCCTATGGATTCGCAAAGCCGTGCCCGAGACCGAAGAATGGCAGGAGGCGCGGAAGGATACCAAGCCTCCAGGCATTGGTGAACTCTTCGGCCCGCGAGTGCGAGGTGTGACGTTGCGCGTGCTGCTGATCTGCGCGGTATCTCTGACGGCGCATTGGGCTTTCATGTTCTGGCAGCAGGCGCATATCCGCTCTCTGCCGGAGATCAAGGGTTTGGATGATTCCGCGCGCAACCACGCTGCGGTGGTCGCGCTGTTCTGGGTGATGTTCGGCTCGCTCTTCGGCAACTTCGCGGCTGGCGCGCTGGCGAAGTTTTTGGGCTATCGCAAAGCCATTGTGCTCATGCTCAGCGCCTATTTCATGAGCATGTTGTTATGCTTCTCCTTTCAATGGAGCCTTCAGGCCACGCTCGCGTGGTTCATGCTGATCGGCGTGTGTCAGGGTGTGTTCGCGCTCTTCACCATGTGCCTGCCCCCGCTTTTCCCCACTCTTCTCCGGGCGGCGCAAATTTTATTCTGTAAAAGTGTGGCGATCAAGTTTGGGGCGTGTCAGTGGGTTTCATGTTGAGGTAGATTTTTCCGGTGAGCCACTCGT
>JAYVOH010000155.1:0-12767 GCA_043758025.1 Verrucomicrobiota bacterium | reverse complement strand
TCAATGCCGTGGTTTTCATCAAGTTCATGGGCCGGCTCATTAAAGATGCCAGGCGCAAGATCATCCTGATCGTGGATAACCTGCGAGTCCATCACTGCAAGCCGGTGAAAGCATGGGTGGCGCAGCATGCCGGCGAAATCCAACTGGCATTCCTGCCATCCTGTAGCCCGGAGCACAATCCCGACGAATACTTGAACTGCGATTTGAAGTCGTCGATGGGAAAGAAGCCATCTCCTCGAACTCAGGCCGATTTGAAAAACAACCTTGTGCAGCACATGCGAATGCTCAGCAAATCTCCCGAACGCGCAGCCTCCTATTTCCAGGCAGAGCTTATACGTTATGCGGCAGCAGCATGATCAATGTCACTACATTCTATTGCCGGGTTAATAGAGTTTTTTCGCCGCCATCTTGCGCGAGAGGTTGAGCGCGATATGGGAGTGGCCTGCCAGATCATGGTTGCTCCCGATAATTTGGATGAGACTGTTTGGCCGGACGGCCAGAGTTTATTCGGGGTCGCAGAGGCTGAGCAGAATCGAGAAGCGGCAGTTCGATACTTACATGAATGCGCCTCTTAAATTAGAACACGTCGTTAAGCTGTGGCAGGATTCAGTTGGAAAGGCCGAATTTGGCGGCTTGTTTAAAGGGAGCGCGGAATGGCTTCTCCTGTCTCGCGGAATTGGCTCTCCTGTCCGCTGTCCAAACATCATCGCAGCGGAGCTGCCAAATACATGAGAAGCGGACAGGAGTGTCCGCGCTCCCGTCCGGCAAAAAACCACCACGGTTCTACTTTTTCACATAGGGCGCAAAACGCGACTTCAGTCGTTTTGGCACCACGCACTCCACTGTTGCGGCATCGGCGGCAAATTTTTCCGAAAGCACCTTGCCCTCTTCATGGGCGAGCGCCAGCAGGTCGAGGCGATTCATCGGAAGGCGCAAGTCCAGGCGCACCACGCGATCAAAGAGCAATTCATGCAGTCGATGCATGAGCGCCTCCATGCCGGCGCCGGTCTTGATGGAAATCATGACGGCATCGGGATGCCGATGCGCGAGTTCCTGCAAGCGGGTGTCATCGGTAATGAGGTCGATCTTGTTGAAGACGAGAACTGTTTTCTTGTCGCCTGCGCCGAGTTCCTTCAGCACCTGCGTGGTGGTCTTCATAAAGTCCTCGGCTCCGCGATGGCTGGCATCCACGACATGAATGAGAAAATCCGCGAGCACCGCTTCTTCGAGGGTGGCGCGGAAGCTCTGGACGAGATCGTGGGGCAGTCGGCGGATGAATCCAACCGTGTCCGTGAGCAGCAACTGCTGACCGTCCGGGAGTTCCATGCGGCGCGTGCTGGTATCCAGCGTGGCGAAGAGCTTGTCCTCCACGAAGACGGTGCTCGCGGTGAGCTTGTTCAAGAGCGAAGACTTGCCCGCGTTCGTGTAGCCGACGATGGCTCCATGCGGCAGCGGCACGCGACTGCGCTCCTTGCGCTGAGTTTCGCGCTGGCGTTTCACCTCATCGAGGTCGGCGCGGAGTTTTTCAATGCGCTTATCCGCGAGTCGGCGGTCCACTTCCAGCTGCATCTCCCCGTCCCCACGACCTGCACTGCCAGTGCCGGCACCGCCTTGTCCGCGCTGCCGGTCGAGGTGCGCCCACATGCGCGTGAGTCGCGGCAACGAGTATTCCATGCGCGCGAGCGCGACTTGCAAACGTGCTTCGCGGGTTCGCGCGCGGAGATTGAAGATGTCGAGAATGACCTCCTGCCGGTCAATGACGCACAAGCCGGACTCCTCTTCCCAAGCCCGCTGCTGGGCAGGTGTGAGTTCATTGTCAAAGATGATGCAGTCGCAGCCCATCTCCTTCGCGCGATCCATCAGTTCCTTGGCCTTGCCACTGCCGACCAAATAGCGAGGACTGATCTCGCGGACATTCACCAGCACGGAATCCGCGATGATGATGCCGAGCGTGTCGGTCAGTTCTTTCAGCTCCGCCAGAAGTTCCGTGGTCTCTTGCAAATCGCTTCGATTGAAATAAGCGCCGATGAGCAACGCTTTCTCGACGAGATTGGGCCTGTCTTTAATGTCGAACATTCCACACGAAGGAATCAGTCATCACCCGCGAGTCAACAGCGGGCTTGCCTGAATGCACACTCATCGTCTAATCTCGCCACCATGAATCACAATCCAACGTCTACGCGATGACCCTGGCTGACCTCGGCTGGAACGATGTCTTTGAAAAGGAATTCGCTCCCTTCCACGAAAAAGGGTGGAAGCCCGCGCGCCTGATTCGCGACAACAAGATCACCTATGGCGCACTGATGGTGGAAGACGACAAATTCAGCGAGGTCGAGGTGGTGATGAGCGGCAAGGTCTATCACGATGCGCCGACCGATGCGGAGCTTCCCGCCGTGGGCGATTGGGTCGCGCTGGATTTGGGGACAGATGATATAGAAACGATGATCCGGGCGCGACTGGCGCGGCAGTCGTGCTTCTCCCGAAGAGCGCCCGGCGAGAGCGCAGAGGAGCAAGTCATCGCCGCGAATGTCTCCCTGGTCGCCGTGGTCACGGATGCGGGGCCGGATTTCAACTTGCGACGCATGGAGCGTTATTTCGCCTTGATCGGGCGCAGCGGCGCGCAGCCCGTGGTGCTGCTCAATAAATCCGATCTCTTCACGGCCGATCAAAATCAAGAGGCGATCAGTGCCATCCGCTCCCTGCAAGAGGATTTGCTCGTTCTCCTCACCAGCGCGAAAAAGAAAACTGGCATCACTGAGTTGAAGATGCTGCTCAAGCCAGGAATCTCCATGGCCTTCGTGGGTTCCAGTGGCGTTGGGAAATCGGCCCTCATCAATTTACTCCTCGGCGGTGAATATCAATGGACTGGCGAGGTCAACGAAGTCACGGGCAAGGGGCGCCACACCACGACGGCGCGGGAACTTCTCGTGCTCCGCAAGGGCGGCATCATTATCGACAACCCCGGCATCAAGGAAGTGCAGATGTGGACGGATGAAACCACACTGCGCGAAAGATTTGTCGAGGTCGAGATACTCGCCAGTCAATGCAAGTTCCATGACTGCAAGCACGGCACCGATGCTGGTTGCGCGATCCGCATCGCGGTGGAAAGCGGCACGCTCGACGCGGAACGGTTCGAGGGTTATCTCAAGCTCGACGAGGAGATTGAGAAGCTGAGAAAACGCAAGAAGAAGCGCCAGATCACCGTGGAACGCCGCGCCAAACGGGATCGCAAAGTAAAGGCGCGGAACCCTTCCGACCGAGCCGACTTGGAACGCGATCTCAAGCCGAGGGCGTGAAACATTGCGGCCCTAACGATGTTTAGACGGAGAAATGCGCGATGCCTTGTGACAACAGCTTGAATCCTGTTTGTTTCTGTTTACATGAGGCCATGCCAGTGAAGCAAATGGAAGCCACCCCGAGTTTGGAGTTCGGCGCGAGCTTTGATCCGGGGACAACGCTTGGAGTTGATCCTGCCTGCGGGCTACAACTGCACTACGAACATCCGCGCGGACGGCTTTATCTTGGGGATTCTCTGGAATGGTTGAGCGCGATGGAATCAGGGTCAGTCGATCTTATTTTTGCTGACCCACCTTATAACATCAAGAAGGCGGATTGGGATGACTTTGAAAGCCATTCACATTATGTGGAATGGTGTCGGCTATGGTTGCGTGAGGCGTCCCGCACCTTGAAGAATACAGGAACTTTGTATGTCTGTGGATTTTCCGAGATACTGGCGGATGTCAAAGTGGCGGCGATGCCCTATTTCAAAGGTTGCCGTTGGATCGTCTGGCACTACAAGAACAAAGCCAATCTTGGAAGTGACTGGGGGCGCTCGCACGAGAGCATCGTCCATTTTCGCAAGGGGAAGGAGTTCACGTTCAACATCGATGACATTCGAATCCCTTACGGCGCGCATACGCTAAAATATCCGAGCCATCCGCAAGCGGAAACCAGCCAGTATGGCAGAGGTGGCAATGGAAAACCTCGCGAGAACTGGGTTCCTCATCCCAAGGGAGCCAAGCCCAAGGATGTTATGGACATCCCCACGACATGCAATGGCATGGGTGAGAAAACTCCGCATCCGACTCAGAAGCCCGAAGAATTGCTGCGGAAGCTGGTGCTGGCATCTTCGCAACCGGGCGACCTTGTGGTTGATCCTTTTTCTGGATCGGGAACCACGCTGGTTGTCGCCGAGCAGCTTGGCAGGCGATGGGCAGGTTGCGACAGCATGAAGGAATACAATGAATGGGCCATCGAACGCCTGAATCATGTAGTGAAGCGGTCGATTGTAGATTGGGTGGAATTGGATGCTGAAACAGCGAGACGCCGGGAGAGCATCCGATGAAACTGGAAGAACTAGTCAAGCTTGCCTTTGACAAAGCGAACTTCACTGAGTTGCGCGACTATGTGGAGTTCTGCCAAGCGTTTTGGGATTTTGTCGCACAGAGTGGAGCGATCCAAGCCGAAATCGTTGCCAGGAATGAACCGCAGTATCGCTTTCTCCAATTCAAGGAGGATGGCGCATTCAATGTCACTCGCCCGCTCAACTACAATCTCCTTTTTTCTCCCAGATCAATGGCGAAAAAGACAAAAGGGCTGCTCAAGGTGCTTGATGCAATACCCCGGTCACGCAAATCAGCGGATACTCCGGCCAATCGCGAACTCATCAACCGGGCTGTCTATACAATGCAGCAGTCCATAGGCTGTGCCTTGGATGCGCTGCCTGCTGGCAAGTCAAATACGGCTCGCAAAATCAATGGTGATCTTTTCGAGCGGTTCATCAGGCTGATTCTCGTCCGCATCGGCGTTGATTGCACGGCTGGAGCGGTCAAGATTCCAGTGAAAGTGAACGGCAATGTCGAGTTTCACATGAACTACCAGCATGACCTTGTCATCAAATCTGGATCGCTCGTGAAGATGATCGGCTCCGTGAAAACGAGCAGCAAAGACCGGCTGGACAAAATCTTCGTGGACAAGTTCCTGCTTGCCAAGCTCACGGGTAAAAACGTGCCGCACGTGGCCATTTTCCTGAACGACGTTCAGCGGAAAGGCAAGAACCCGCAAGAATATGGCGTGAGTGCCACTTTCCTGCCGGGCCATTTCAAGGGATACACCGTGAAGCTCAATCCGCTCGATGGTGTTTATTACTTCGACATTCGTCCGAATATGCTCACTGAGAAAATCTTAAAAGATCACATCCGCACGTTTGACCATTTCTTGTTCGGAGACCTTTGGGAATTGATAAACCGGACGGCCGTTGTCGCACAAATTGAACCGACCAATGAAGACGATGGCGATTAATGATGCCGGTTCTTGAAGGCGCCGACTTGGAGCGCGATCTCAAGCCGAAGGAGTGAAACCCGTTCCTCCACGCAAAGTCGATAAATCGAACGATTGCGCGCGTATTATTATCCATTAGTATTAAAACATTCATGACCTCCGCTCCCAGATTCTTATTCATCCTTTGCGCCACCACTGCGTCCGCAGCCCCGGTCGATTTCTCTCATCAGATCGTTCCCATTTTGCGCGAACACTGCACGGAATGTCACGCGGGCGATAAAAAGAAAGGGGGCTTTTCCATGAACGATCGTGAGTCCTTTATCAAGGGCGGCGAAGATGGTGCTGTCGTGGATTTGAAGGACATCTCGAAGAGCGCCCTGCTGGAGGCTATCTTGAGCACAGACCCAGACAAACAGATGCCGCCCAAGGGCAAGCGTGTTTCTACCGATGAAGTCGCACTGCTCAAGTCGTGGATTGAGGGCGGATTGATCTGGGAACCGGGCTTTGCCTTTAAGAAAAAAAGTTATGAGCCGCCACTTAAGCCGCGCCAAGTTGAACTACCTCCTGGGGTCGGGGGGCGCAGCAATCCCGTGGATCGTATCATCGACGCGCATCTGGCCAAGAATAAACTGGGACGCCCGCAACCCTTGAGTGACGCCGCTTTCATGCGCCGGGTTTCGCTTGATCTAATCGGACTGCTGCCGGAGCCTGATGATCTTGCGAAGTTTGTGGCCGATAAATCGTCCGATAAACGGGCGAAATTCGTGATGTCGCTTTTGAATAATGACATCGCCTACGCCGATCACTGGCTGACGTTCTGGAACGATCTTCTGCGCAACGATTATACCGGCACCGGTTTCATCACTCAAGGCCGAAAGCAGATCACCAAATGGCTTTATCAGTCGCTGCTGCAAAACAAACCGTATGACGAGTTCACGCGCGAATTGATTGCTCCCAAGCCTGAAAGCGCTGGCTTCAGCGAGGGCATCAAATGGCGCGGCACCGTGAGCGCCGGACAGACCGTTCCCATCCAGTTCTCCCAGAGCATCTGTCAGACCTTCCTGGGGATCAATATGAAGTGCGCGTCCTGCCACGACAGTTTCATTGACCGCTGGAAGCTGGATGAAGCCTACGGACTGGCCGCTGTCGTTTCCGACGCTCCGCTCGAAGTTTTTCGGTGCGACAAGCCACAGGGGCGCACGCAAACAGCCTCATGGTTGTTCCCTGAACTCGGTCAGATTGACGCCAGTAAAAATCAAGCCGAGAGGCAGAAGCAGCTCGGGGCCTTGATGACGCATCCGGAAAACGGGCGCTTTACCCGCACGCTGGTCAACCGCCTCTGGCACCGGCTCATGGGACGCGGCATCGTGCATCCGGTGGACTCCATGCAAACAGAGCCATGGAATTCCGATCTGCTCGATTACCTCGCGACGAATTTCGCGGAGGGCGGCTACGACTTGAAAAAGACGCTGGCTATGATTTGTGAATCACAGATTTACCAGAGCACCGCGCAAGTCGTCAGTAAAACCACGGATGAGCATGGCTATGTCTTCCAAGGGCCCCGCGCGAAACGGCTGACCGCCGAACAATTTATCGATGCCGCGTGGCAGATCACCGGAGCCGCGCCGATGAAACCCGACGCGGAAGTTATGCGGAGCAAGCCGGAAGCTGGTGCTGCATTGAGGTCCCCGCTCCAGGCCCAATGGATCTGGGGTGACTCTGCCGCAGGCGGCCGGGTGCCCGCTGCTGGCGAGACCATCGCGATGAGGCGCAGCTTCCAGATCAAAGGCCCGATCAAACATGCGGGCGCAGTCATCACCTGTGACAATGAATACAAGCTCTACCTGAATGGCAAACTACTGAGCAGCAGCACAGATTGGCAGAAAGTAGAGGCTGTGCCGCTGGACTCGGCCATCCGCACCAATGCCGCGAACGAGCTTTTGGTAATCGCCAAGAATGCTGGAAGCGAACCCAATGCCGCCGGACTGTTCATGGAAATCCTCGTCGTCACCCAGGATGGGCATGAAAGCCGCATCAGCAGCGATGCCTCATGGGAGTGGACCTCGAAGCTTCCTGATGCCAAAGGCAAGTTCAAAAATCCAGCCCCCTACTGGAAGCGGGTGGTCATCGTGCCGCCACTACCTCTGTGGACGCAAACAACCAGTGAGCCTGCCAGCGAGTTGCTAGCTCAACTGACCACACGCAATGTGGCCATGGTGCGCGCCGGTCTTGTTAAATGCGATTTCCTCATGAGCACGCTGGGCAGGCCGAACCGCGACCAGATCGTCAGCATGAGGCCGGATGACTTGAGCACGCTGGAAGCCATCAACCTTGCCAACGGCCCCATTCTGTCGCGCATCCTTGAGGCTGGCGCCAGAAACCTGATGGCGAAGATCTGGCCCGCGCCGCAGGCTCTTGTGCAATGGCTCTATCGCTTTGCCTTGTCTCGCGATCCTTCGACCGATGAACTTAACACCGCCTTGGGCGCGTTAGGAGCGAGCATCACTGAACAAGGCGTGCAAGACTTGCTCTGGGCTGTTATCATGCAGCCGGAGTTTCAATTGAACCATTAAATCACCATGAACACTCTTGATCTCAATCAGCCCGAGCATTTCGCCCGTCGCGACTTTCTCAAGCAACTCGCCGCCGTCAGCGCCGCCGCCTGGTCCACCGGTGCGCCCCGCCTGATGGCCAAGGAATCCATCACTCAACCAAGAGCCACAGCCGACTCCTGCATTCTCCTCTGGATGGCGGGAGGCATGGCCGCAGGCGATACCTTTGACCCCAAGCCCTATGTGCCCTTCAAGGTCGGCACGCCCATCAAAGATTTGGGCAGCACGTTCCCCTCGATCAACACCAAAGTGGACAATATAAAAATCTGTCAAGGCTTGGAAAACATCGCCAGCGTGATGGATCGCGGCACCTTGATCCGCTCCCACGTTCAGGCGGACCTCGGCAGCATCCTGCATTCCCGTCATCAATTCCACTGGCACACCGGTTACGTTCCGCCTCAGACCGTGGCCGCGCCCCACCTCGGCGCATGGATGTCGAAGGTGCTCGGCCCGCGCAATCCGGTCATGCCCGCCTTTATCAACATCGGCCAGCGCTTGGAGGGCGTCGGTGAATCGGAAGAGGTCAAAGCCTTCACCACCGGCGGATTCTTTGGCAATGAGCACGGCCCCATGAACTTGCCATTCCCGGAGGAGGCCGCGCAGGCCGTGCGTCCGCCAACAGGAATGGATCCCAGTCGCTTCCAGAATCGCAACCAGCTTTTCAAGAAGCTCATCGACAAGAATCCGAATCGCGACCGCATGAGCGACTATCAGCAGGAGTCCATGCTGCGCTCCATGGATAACGCCTACCGACTACTCAGCTCCAAGGATCGCACGGCCTTTGACATCACCTTGGAGGACAAGGCCAGTTACGCGAAATACAACACCAGTCGCTTCGGCCAGGGCTGTCTTCTCGCCCGACGTCTCGTCGAGGCCGGCGCGCGCTTCGTGGAAGTGACCACCGAGTATGTTCCCTTCCTGAACTTCGACACCCACGCCAATGGCAATCAAACCATGGAGCGCATGCACAAGGAAATCGACATGCCTGTGGCCCAGCTTATCCTCGATTTGGAGAAGCGCGGCTTGCTGGACCGCACGTTGGTCATCATCGCCAGCGAGTTTAGCCGCGACATGATCATGGAAGGCAAACCCGGCTCCACCGCGAATGATCAGACTACTTTTCAGGTGGATGCCTTGCAGGAGATGAAACACTACGGCCAGCACCGGCATTTTACCGGCGGCTCATCCGTCCTCATGTTCGGCGGCGGCATGAAACGCGGTTATCTCCACGGAGCCACCGCGGATCAACGCCCGTTCATCGCCTCCAAGGATCCCGTCAGCATCACCGACCTCCACGCCACCATCATGACCGCCATGGGCATCAGCCCCAAGACCATGTTCGAGGTCGAGCACCGTCCGTTCTATGTGACCGAGGACGGCAAAGGCACGCCGGTGAAGAGTCTGTTCGCGTGAACGCGACTGTAGGGCGTGCGCACCGCTTGCCCAAATTTCGCGATGTTTTCCTCCTATCTTCCTCTGCGCCTCCATGCCTGTGCTCCCCCTCTGCTCTCTCCATTTCAAAACTTAGACGGGCGCAGTGCGATGAGCGCGTCATAAAGGTCCACGGCGATGCGATGGCTCATGCAGACAACCGGAGCGCAGCGGAGATGGCCAGCCACACCGACTTCAATTCAACGCTGGCAATCATCGCCTTGCCGTCCATCGCCTCCACTCGCTTCTCGAAATGCGTCACGGTGCAAGTGCGAAGGCAGAATGATGAAGGATGAAAAGGATTCGCGGAAACTTCTTCATTCCTCATTCCTACTTCTACCTTTGCCCGCTCCTCGCCTTCGGTGATTTCCTCAAACTCCGCGTCGAGCTTCGGCAGCTCGGCGGCGTTCAGGCTGAGCTTGGAAATGCGGCTCTCGTAATAGATCGGCACCGTGGCCTTGTCGGCGACGGCGCGCTGGATGTCGTAGATGCTGATGTAATCGCCGAAGACCGCCCGCGTGTTCGCGTCCGTCTTCTCGATGGGCGTGCCGGTGACTGGAGGGAGGCGGGGCCGACCGACAGAGACAATGCGCAGCTTTGGGCGCAGCCCGACCGAGCGAGGGAGTCAACCCGATGAACGACGCATTTGGAAAGGCAAAGCGCTACTTCCGACTTGCGCCTTGTACCGTCTCTTGTACCGTTGCCTAATGATTGGTCAATTCTTCACGCCTGAAATCGTCGCCGAGTGCATGTTTCGTCTGGCCGGAGTGCGATCCGGAGACCGGGTGATTGATCCGAGTTGTGGCGACGGTTCATTCCTGAGAACGGCACCCAGAGGACTTGAACTGCATGGCTGCGAGATCGATCCCCACTATGCAGCGATGGTAAACAGAATGGTGCCTGGAAAACGATTTGTCGAAGGCGATGCACTTTCCGCCTTGGTAAAAGATTGGGGTAGTTACGACTTGGCGATTGGAAATCCACCGTTTAGTGCCCAAGCAAGTCTCGAAAAGCGAACAGACTTACTGCTTGGATATGACCTGGGAGCAGGCCGCAAATCGCAATGTCTCGAAGTTTTGTTCCTGGAACTATTTTGGAAGCTGGTGAAGCCGAATGGCAGATTAGCGATCATTCTCCCCGACGGACCACTGAGCAACAAACCATTCCAATATGTGCGTGACTGGCTGCTCTGCCGGGCGCATGTCGAGGCAATCATCAGTCTACCCCGTGGGATCTTCAACGGCACGACGGCAAAAACAAACCTGTTGGTAGCGCGACGGATCCCAGTTTCGGCCCAGCCTTATCGCGATCCCACAGCTCTTCTGCAATGCGACGATGTAAGCGAGTTGAAGCCGCTGCGACTTGCGGACTGGCAGCGCGTGGAACATCGCTGGAAGCAAGTTGTTCTGGCTGACGTCGAGGATTGGAGGCCGGAAGCGCAGGTTAGTGGAGGCGAGAAAAACGATGACACGGTGCGGCTGGGTGATGTGTTCCGGCTGCGGACAGGCTATGCACTCTACGGCACAAAAAGGGAGTTCTTTGACCAGCCAAGCGATCGACGGGTGCTGCTCATTCGAGCCAAAAACGTATCTCCAGAAGGCGGACTTCGATTGGAGCAAAACTGCGCCTACATTCCCCGCACCGGTGAAATGTTCTGCGACGAGTCTGTGGTGCGGCCGGGAGAGATTTTGTTCGTGCGGGTGGGCGCAGGCTGTTATGGCCGGACAGCGCTGGTGCCGAGGGGGCTGGAGGCACAAGCCGACGACTGGATCCATGTGCTGACTCCGGTGGTGGAGGTTGATCAGCCTGGAGTGGTGGAGTGGTTTAACAGTGACGCAGGGCGCACTGCCGTGCGGAGGTTGGCGAAGGGCGTGGGGACTTTAAGCGTTTCCAAATCGTCGTTAGCCGAGTTGAGGATTCCGGCGAATCTGCAAAAAGGGAATGACATGGTGCTAGCGCCGCAGACCGACGCAAAGCGACCCCGACGCCGGCAGTTAGCGACCGTCAATTGAAGGTTCGCGCCGACGATCTCACGGGATTGGGGAAAACGTTGCCCCACAACTCTGGGCTATTCTGCTTATGCGGTTCCCGACCCACCACTTTCCAGAATGTTTTGTAGGGCAAGGAACACTGAATGCGGCGCTGGGATTTTGAATCAATTTTGGGATTGATGACGAGTGTGCTGGTCTTGATCGACGCACCGGCTTTCCATTGCTGGGCTTTCACGCGCACACTCGAGTAGTGCTCACCAGTGTTTTTCACCACTGCATCAATGGCGGAAATCTCGGCAAGCGTTAACTGACCCCAGAGCGCCTGCCAATGGGAGGCAACGAACGGGGCACAACCAATGTCTACAAACCACTTTTCAGTTGTGGTGCGCTGCTCCCAGAAGCCGACGATCATCAAGAAGTCGTGGTCGATCTGGCGTTGGCGAAGCACGTCACCCAAACCGATGGGGCTGCCGAGTTTTGCGGTCTTGATGGAGATTGGCAGATGATGAAACTGCTCTGGCACTGCCTGGTGGCGGTTGTGGTCAGGCGGGACATCCCATTTCTGCATGTAGGTGCCCGTGTAGCCGTCGAAGAAGTGGTCTCGAACCCATTTCTCGAAACTAAAACCGTGCGCTTGGACTTCGGCCATATGGTTGATCTTTGATGGTTGTTTCAAAGTCTCGCAAGAGCGTCGAAGATCATGCTCAGGTCATTCCGATGTGCCACGGAGGCCACGGCAAACGCAAGAATCGTATCGTAGACGACATCCACGTTGTGTGCCCCAACCGTGAATCTAATTTTCTCCTTACTGTTTGCGCGTCGACCGATAAGCGGAACGCCGTTCAGAGATTCGCAATGCTCCACCGGCAGGTTAACGAAGATCATTGCTTGATTGCCGACGGCCCTTTGCTTGGCGGCAATTTTGACTTCCACAGAATAGGTAGCTCCTGTCCGCCAATAGTTGGGGACGTGTAGATAATGGCGCGAAAAGCCAAATCGGGTCGCAACGGTGTTGGCATCCGGGTCTTCCACTCGCGCAATCTGCTCTTGCTCTTCTATTCCACCCTGGAAAGGGGCATGAACCAACTGATCCAGTTCGTTGAATCGCTCGTCGGAAAGAGCACCAATGTTTCTGGATTCGACCAGCAAGCGAACCAACTCGTATCCGTATCGTGTGCCTTGCGGCTTCTGGAGCACGACCCCCGGCACAACAGACGGGGCGTTGGCCTCCTCGGTGTCATAGCTGATCTGCCATTCCAAATAGTCCCCTCGGGCAATTGGAACCGTGCAGCATGCTACCGGAGTTGCGGCATGGCCGACGACTGGGCGCTTTACACGCACCTTGCCCGTAGGGGTCGTAATGGGAAGGCTTACCTGAATCTGATTGCCATTGATTATGTATACCATGCGTATTGTGTGATTTCTCCGAACTGCCAGCGCACGTCGTCGTCCT
>JAYVOH010000154.1:0-4544 GCA_043758025.1 Verrucomicrobiota bacterium | reverse complement strand
GCCCTGGCTACGCTGGCCATTCCGGCGAGCAACCGGCTGATTCACCGCGCTCGCGCTGCATCATGCATGAACCATCTGCACAACCTCGGCGCGTCATTGAATCTCTATCTCACAGAAAACAACAACACCATGCCCACGCTCGTCACCGCCCGCGCCAGCGTGAACAGCGATGAGCCATCGATCGACAAGGCGCTCGATAACTTCACCGATAGCAAATCCGTTTTCCATTGTCCCGCCGATAACAAGAAACTTTGGGAAACCACCGGCACCAGCTATCTCTGGAACAATTTGCTTAATGGACAAAACGTCGCCGGCCTCAACTTCATGGGACTGATCACCAGCGGCAGCCGCATTCCAGTGATGAGCGACAAGGAAAACTTTCACACTTATCAGGACGTGCAGGTCAACATTCTCTACGCGGATGGACACGTCGCCAAGGAGATCCAGTTCACGGTCGGCGGGAAATAAACACGGATTCACGCATGGCCTTGATCGAAGCACGAAACCTGACCAAGCGATTCACCCGCGCCCGCGCCGCGCTGGATGATGTCAGCTTCGAGGTGAAGGAGAAGGAGATCGTCGGCCTGCTCGGCCACAACGGCGCGGGCAAAAGCACGGTGCTGGGCATCATGCTCGGCATGGTGCGACCCAATGCTGGCGAAGTGATGATTGACGGATGCTCAGTGCAGCGAAATCGCGCGGGCGCGTTGCGGCGGATAGGCGCAATTTTTGAAGCGCCGGTTTTTTATGATTACATGAGCGGCTGGCAGAACTTGCGCGCGCTCTGTGCGCTGAGTGGTTGGTGGGATGAGAAGGAGGTGTGGCGGGTGCTGGAACGAGTCGGATTGAAGGATCGCGTGCATGGCAAGGTCCACACCTTCAGCCACGGCATGAGGCAGAGATTGGCGCTGGCGCAGGCGTTGCTGCCGATGCCGAAGGTTCTGCTGCTGGACGAACCGACCGACGGCCTCGATCCCGAGGGCATCCACGAGTTCCGCGCCACCATTCTGAAACTGCGCGCGGAGCACGGGCTGACCATCCTGCTGAACTCACACTTGCTCAGCGAAGTCGAGTTGATGTGCGATCGCTGCGTGATCTTGCGCGATGGAAAAAAAGTCTATGAAGGCCCAGTGAACGCCACGCAGCGCGAACACCCGCAGTTACTTCTCGCCACGGAAGACATGGCGCTGGCGAAGAGCGTTGCCTCGAGCGCAGGAGTTCGTTTTGTGGACAACAACACGCTGGAAATCACCGATGGCACCAGCGGACATGCCTTGCTCGCCCGTCTTGTTCAATCTGGCGTCCGGGTGGATGCATGGACGCCCCGTCATAAGACACTCGAAGATTGGTATCTCGAACTCACCCATCCAAAATCGTGAAACTATTCTTCTGGCAATGGCGGGCGGAACTCTGGAAGCTGCTGGCACGCAAGCGCACTTTCCTCGGCTTCGGCGCATTCGTGGTTCTGGAAATCGTGCTGCTGGTCGTCTTCCACCTCGACAAGGTGGAGAACGTTTTCCGCAAGATGATCCAGCATCAGGGCGAGGCCTTTGAATCTTATTTCTCCGCGCTCACACTTGGTTACCTCATGCTGCGCCTTTCGGTGTTTCTGCTGGGAGGCATTTATCTTTCACTCGTCGCTGGCGATGTCGTGGCGAAGGAAAGCGAGGACGGAAATCTCCGGCTCATTCTGGCGCGCCCCATCAGTCGCTTCCGATTGCTCGCAGTGAAGTTCGTCAGTTGCATTGCCTACACGGTGGTGCTTATGCAGTTCATTTCATGGACGGCGCTGCTCCTCGGTGTCGTGATTCGTGGCTGGGGAGGCGGATTGTTTGCCTTCGCACCCGAGCAGGAGTTTCTGGCCTTCTATGACGCAGGCGAAGGGCTGCAACGATACGCCATGTGCACCGTGACGATCTCCATCAGCATGTGCATGGCCACGTGCATCGCTTTTTTCTTCTCCTGCTGGCGCATCAAGCCGTCCGCCGCCACCATCACCGCGCTGTCCTATCTGCTGATCGACATGATCCTGCGCGAAGGACATTTCATGGACAGCTACCGGCATCTACTCATCACTAATTACATGTCGAGCTGGAGCATGGTTTTCTTTGAAACCATTCCATGGGCCGTGCTGGCGCGGAACTACGCCATCCTCGGTGGAGTCGGGTTGACGCTGTTCGTTCTCGGAGCCTTGATATTTGAGAGTCGCGATTTGAAATCATGATCATCATCAAATCCATCAAGGAACTTCGTCAATGGCGCGCACTGCAAAACGGGCGCGTGGTCTTCGTGCCGACGATGGGCGCCTTGCATGAAGGGCATCTGCAACTGATGCGGGACGCGCGGAAAATAGCGGGTCAGGAAGGACGAGTCGCGGTCAGCATCTTTGTGAATCCTTTGCAGTTCGGGCCGAAAGAGGATTTCTCAAAATACCCGCGCGAGCTGGATGATGATGCGGCGAAGTGCGAAAGCGTCGGCGTGGATGCGATCTTCGCGCCGGACGCAGGAGAGATGTATCCGGCGGATCGCTCCATCATGGTGCTGGAAACCAAGCTTTCCCAAGTCCTCTGCGGCGCGAGCCGGCCCGGCCATTTCGACGGTGTCTGCACCGTCGTGTTAAAGCTATTCAATCTGGTGCAACCGGACACGGCCATTTTTGGCAAGAAAGACTATCAGCAACTGGCCATCATCAAACGCATGGTGCGCGATCTGAATGTGCCGGTTGAAATCATCGGCAGTGAAACCTTGCGCGAGAGCGATGGACTCGCGATGAGTTCGCGCAATCGCTATTTGAATGAATCCGAGCGCCAGCAAGCACCGGCGATTCGCCGCGCATTGCTCTTGATGAAAGAAAGCTGGATGCAGGGCGCGCATGACGCCGTGGAACTGAAAGCCTTGTTCCAAGAATACTTAAGCGAACATGCTCCACTGCATCGCCTGGATTACATTGAGTGCGTGGATCGCGATACATTGGATCCCCTGAGCGAAGTCAATGCGAACGGCTTGTTGGTGACGGCAGTGTTCTTCGGCAACACTCGGCTAATCGACAACCTGGAAATCGCGTAAGAACATCCTTTCAAATTTCACCCTCTTAATCACATGCACAGAACCGCGTTCATTCTTTTCTTCGGCACCATTTTTGTCGGCAGTGCGTTCTCGGCTGAGACACGCGATTTGATTCTCGTCGCCGGCCAGTCGAACGCGGTGGGCTTTGATGCCTCGGCCAAGGAACTGCCCGCAGATGATTCCGACAAGCTGATCATGTTCTGGTGGCGCTGCGGCGATCCCCCGCCGGATGAATTTGATACCATCAGTCAGGGATGGACCACGCTGCAATCGCAGCCTCGAACAGCTCCCATGCCGAAGGATAAGAAAGTGGCGCGTCAATACGGGAACTTCTCGCACGCCGAGGGCGGCTTCGGCCCTGAGATCGGCTTGGCCCGCGGACTGTTTACCAAGGAGAAACACCCGATCGCGATAGTGAAGGCAGCCTTCAGCGGCACCGGCATGACCACTGACTGGGATCATAACAACCCCGGCGCTGGCGGCGCGTGCTATCGTGCATTGGTTGAAGAAACAAAAAAGGCTGTCGCCAAAGCTGCGGAGAAAGGGATCACCTTGCGCATCCGCGCTCTGGCATGGGTGCAGGGTGAAAGCGATGCCAATCCTAAAAACGCGCCTGAATACGAAAAAAATCTCGGCGAGATGATCAGCGCTTTACGCAAGGAATTAAACGCGCCGGACATGATCGCGCTGGTCGGTGTGAACACTAATTTTGGCAATGGCAAAAACGCCTTCATGCCCGTGATCGTCGAGCAGCAGAAATCACTGGCCGCGCATCTGGCGCGTTGCGCCTATGTGGACACGAGCGGCCTCACGTATGCTAACGCGGAGCATTTTGACACCAGGAGCACATTGACGGTCGGCGAACGCTTCGCCGAAGCCCTGCTCAAGATGAGCACCCAGCCCGCGTCCCAAAGACACGATTGACAGCCAATCCGCAGTGTTTCAATAAACGAGAGAATTGGCATGAAACGTGCCGCGATTAACCACCTTCATGAAAATATCGCTCCTACCATGCATCCTCGTTGTCTGCGCCTCTTTCGCGCAAGCTGATCAAACCCTGAACTATCCAGAGAAGAACCCGCTCGTATTATTCAAAGTTCCAGATGACTGGAAACCCAAGATCAGCAACGGCAGCCTCTTTGTGGTCTCGCCGGACCGTGGCGAAGTGATTGTGGAAGTGATGGCATTGGAGTCGTCGATCAAGGATGACGCGGCGGCGGTAAAGGAAGCCAAGGGCACCGTGGAACAAGACTTCAAGAACCGGAAGTTCACCAAGGCTGATCCCGTGGAAAACAATGGACTCACCGCCACACTCCTCGGTGGTGAAGGTGAAGACAAGAGCGGAGAGGCGCACATCAACATTGTGCTGCTGAAGCATCCCTAGGGAAACGCTGATTTAATCAATGGTGCAAACTACATTAAAAAAGAGGTTGCGTGGTGGAGTAAGCTGGCAGGCATGGAACGACAACAGAGTTTTG
>JAYVOH010000153.1:0-30770 GCA_043758025.1 Verrucomicrobiota bacterium | reverse complement strand
GGTTTAAACGTTTGTTCAAACAAGCGATGTCGGAACATCGCCCGATCAACCAGCACCATTTCATTTTAACATTTTAACGGAAAATAATCCGCTTCCTAGTTTGAGAGCCGCGCCAAATTTATCGTTGACCAAATTTTTACTGACTTCGATCTCGGCCACATCATCGGCAAGCACGGCCAGCTTTACGTCAGAGTCCTCGCCTGTGAGGTCAATTACCACCTCGGATTCCGCTTCGTCATTAGCTATACCCGACAGGTATCCCAACAGTTTAACATCAGCCTTGAGGTCTTTGGCCTTGGTCGAACCAAGCATATTTTGCACATTAGTTCCACCTACGGTGTCGTTTTTCAACATGCGGACAGAGTCGGCATCATTAAAAATCCGAAAAACTTTATCGACCCCAGCCCAAGGAAATGGAATTTTTTTGACCTCCTTTTTGGCATAGATGGAGGCTGGGAGCAACATAATGCAGGCTAAGCCAGTCAGGATAATGGTAGCAAAGGGTGGTATCTCATGTTGAGAAATTCAGGCGGGTGCGTCATGGTGTTTTGTGGCCCTCGGTTCCACTATCTGTTGTTGATTGAGACATGGGCAACCCCAATGCCTTGGCCACCACGGGATTTTTCTTTTCAGCATAGACTGCTTCCAGATACAGGTGGTAAAGGGGTTCCCCTTGCTTTTTGCCATACTTTCGGACAAAACAAGCACGTATCCAGTCCAATATTTTGTCGTATTGGCCCTCTGAATATGCTGCGTGCAGCATGAGGACCACCCCGGTGTCGTCGTTGGCACGGCTGTAGGCATTGCAGCGGTTTAGCAAAAGGTAATTTTTGTATGATTCATTGCTGGGAGCGTTTAGCACCATCCATTTGTCAAAATCCAACTCATCTTTTTCCATTTTAGCTGCTTTGAACGCAACGGAGGAATATCTCGAGAGCAATTCATCCCAGAGACCCTTTGCAGGGTCGAGAAGGGGCCAGGAGACCTCCTTGGCAACGAGGGCCGCGATGGAAGTTATCCTTGACGATCTCTCTGAAATGAACACCAAACGAAAAGGAAACCCAAGTCAGAAGGGTGACGGCATCCTTTTTTCCTTGTTCGCCGCCTCGGCAGGCAAGGAAATCCACATATAACAGGCCTAGCCCAATGGCCTTGAGAAATTTATCAGGGTCTGTTTCGTAGCACATGTTGTGGCGTGAGACCCACGTTTCGGCGTATTTCTTAAAATCTTCCCCCGGCATTGAGTCTATGACAGGCGTGATGCCGACCTTTCGAAGATAGGCCGCGCACAACGGATTGCGCCGCTGGAAAACAGGCCAGTGAGCGTTCACGGCCTTGGCGTCGTAGTAAAGGGTTTTCGCCGGAAGCATGGGCGGGACGTCGGGTTTCGTGGGCTTGGTCGCAGGAAGGTTGTCAATCCATTTTGCTTTTCTGTCGCCCGGCGCACCGTCCTGAAAAACCTTGGCCAGCAAACGCACCACAGGCCCTTTGGGATCGAACTTCCAAACGGGGCCGACCTGATTTCTAAACCAAGTCTCCATCTGAGGCGAAAGATGAGGAAGCTTGGAGAAATCAGGGGTTGTTGCCGACTTTCCGGCATCCGGCGATGCTGCCTGGCAAATGCCACCAAAGATAAGTAGAAGGCAAACGGTCTTTGGGATGGCGTCTGATTTCCTCATGGTTGAATTTCTATCCATATCATTCAGTATTGCAATTCTATTCTGAATTTTCTCTTACTGCATAGCCGTAGGCTGGGAAAAGCTAAGAAATATCAAAACATAAATATGAAGCACAGGACAAACCAAAGCCCTACTGAATCAAGCTGCTGTTTGTGACAAGATTGTCACTTTGCCTGCTGCCGTCACGATTTCAATTCCTGAATGACACCCTGCCATTTGGCCAGATGCGCCTCCCAGGTCAGCGGCAGCATGGTGTCCCGCGCGGCGATCCCCATGGCGTTTCTCTTCTCCTCGCTCGTGGCCAGCGCATTCCGCACCACGGTGAGCACGGCCACGGGATCGCGCGGATGAGACAAGAGCCAGCCATTCTCGCCATCGCGCAAAAAATCGATGGCACCATCATTAACAGAAATCAGACCGGGCAAGCCGCAGGCCATACTCTGAAGCACGGTATTGGCGCAGGCATCATAAAGAGTCGGATGAATGAACCAGTCCGCCGATGCATAGAGCGCGTGGACTTGAGATTGCGCGCCAATGACGCGCACCTTGGACAGCAAGCCATGACGCTTGATCTTGAGGCGCTGGGAGAAATCGAGGTTCTGCCCGACGATCCACAAATCCGCATCCACTTCGCTCCAGATGTCCAGCAGCACATCAAGCCCCTTGCGCCGATGGCTCAGCGAAACAAAAAGGAAAGCCGGGCGCGCGGGATCAGTTTTTAGTTGGGCGCAGACCTTGGCGCGCACGCCGGCGCGATCCTCCACCGGCTTGAATCGCGCCGTGTCCACGGCGGTATGAATCACGCGGAAAGAACTCTCGTCCGTGCCATAGGCCGCATGCAAGTGCTTCGCCACCTGCGCGGAGTTCACAACGAAGAGCTTCGTGCGGCCCGATGTGTAGAGATCCTTTTCCAGACTGAGTTCCAGCAAGTTCTTCGGATGCCAGCGTTTCCACGGAGGCAGCAGTTCGGAATACACGCGATGGCACCCACCGCCTGCGCGATGCAGATCATGCGTCGTGGTCCGGCCAAATCCGATGGTCACATCCACAGGAAGTTCCCCGGCCATGCGCCCCGCCACGCGATTGAACTGCCACAGGCGCAGCATGGACGATCCTATGATCAACGGCACGCGATGCAGAATCGCGCCGACGCCGTTGGCCAGGGCGTCCGAGGCCTCCGCCGTCACGATGTGCACTTCATGCCCCGCCACACACAGGCGCGTGGTGAATTCCATGAGATACCCCTCCAGCCCGCCGCGTGGGATGAATTGATGGTAGATCAGGCCGAGTCTCATGGGCGTCCCCCGCCCTGTTCGTCTTCAAATTTTCTGCTGTAACGCACGAAGGCCGAGAATGCGGTGGCGACGGCAATCCAGAGGCCGGGAAAGCCATCCAGAAAGCCGCGTCGCAAAACATAGGCGCGAAAGAATCGCCACAGAGGCCGGGCGATGTTCGTCAGCAACGACCAGCGCGCGCCTTGCTCTTTCTGACGTTGGAGAAACACATCGGCATAGACATTGATCTTTTCAATGTAGCGGTTCGTCGTGGGAAAAGAGAAGTGATGCAAATCGCCATTCAGCCGCGTGACCGGGCCTTCCATTTCTATGTAATCATGCTCCGGGCTGCCGCCCCAGCGGGCCTTCTCGCGGAGGAACAGGCGCAGCTTGCGGTCAGGATACCAGTCGCCATGCGTGATCCAGCGACCAAGAAACCAGACCTTGCGATTGCACTCCGCACCGGAAAATTTATCGCTTAACCCATTGCCGAAGAAATTCTCAATGCTCTCTCGCAGTTCCGGCGACAGCTCCTCGTCGCAATCCAGCGCCAGCACCCACGGCTTGGTGCAGAGCTTGAGTGCGACGTTTTTCTGATCGCGATGCCCCAGCCAGTCCTGATGTGTGACCTTGGCTCCGAAGCTTTCCGCGATCTCGCGCGTCCGGTCCCTAGATCCCGAATCCACCACGATGATTTCCTCCGCGAGTCCGGCGGCGCTTTGCAGGCAGCGCGCCAGATTCGCCTCCTCGTTCAGAGCGATGATGGACAGTGAGATCGGCAGGGGCATGGCGATGGCAATGGGTGGACGATTGATGACTATTGTTTGCAGTGGTTTGCCATCGTTTGCAATCAATTGCCGTCAAGCAACCGGCATGAATTAGTTGCCATTTCGAGAGATAAGACACATGAGGCCTGATCAGGCTCTATGTTGATCGACAAGCCATCTCGGCGGCAATTTGTGCGCATTAATCCTTGCCGCTCTTGCCAGGCGACGAACAGAACCAAATCTTGTTCCCTTCGCTGTCAAGGAATGAACCAACCGGAATGCCATCGTAAAGTGTCACGGGATCGGATACAGTAACCTTGCGCTCCTTTAAGGCTATCTCGGTGGCAAAAGCATCATGGGTTTCCACAGTGATGCGAGGGTTTAGTTCATCCGAAGGCTTGGCATACCATTCATCTTGCGATTTAAGCATCACGATGGCGTCACCAAGCAAATAGGCGGAGTCCATGTTGTGAACCGTGTCCGGCAGAAGTGCCAGCGTTTCGCCATAAAAACGATTGGCCCGCTCCAAATCCGTTACGGCCAATGCGATCCCCTTCACCCGGATGAAACCCAAATCACTCATGGCCGAATCGTATAGGCCGCCGGCTTTTCTGTCAACGTGACTGATCTGCATTGTCTTTTTATGTATTTTTAATCAAGGCCGTTGATCAAAAATTGCAAACCATCGCAAATGTCTTGAGCATTTCTCCATGCCGCTTTATCTTTTCCACCGCACGCATGACCATCCATCTCAGCAGCGCCGTGGTTCACGGACACATTTCCAACGAGATTCCCGGCCTGATCACCGGCAGCCTGCATCTGGCAGGACGCACCCAGCCGCTGACCTTGCAGTTCGATGGTAATTTTCTTCGCGACATCGCGGGATGCCGGATTGATTTCAGCAATCCCGTGCCGGAGGCCATTCCCGACCAGCTATTGCTGGCCAGTTCGCAGACGGGCAATTCCGGAGAGATGACTGCGTCGCGCCGCATTCTTCGGACACCACGGAGGACACGACCCGGAAATTTTTCGGCCACAGGTTTGAAGAATTTGATTTTTTTTGAGTGGTTCAATACGCAAAACCAGCGGGTGCTGATTCAGTCCTGGCATTGGTCCCTGCGAGTCTCGGCGCCAGTCTGGCAATTGCCGCGCGAAATCGAGCACGCGCAGATCAAGCGCAATCGCAAGCTGCGGAAAAGTTTCCTCTTCAACCAGCCGCGCCGGCCAAGTGCCGACGATGCTTTCCGTGCGCCGACCATGAATGATCCCTTTGCGCCGTTCACTCCGGTGAAGGATCCCTTTGCCGAGCAAGCTGACATGCTGCCACCGCTGGATGGCCGTCATGAAATGAGCGGTCTCGAAGGCACATCTCCGGCCGTTTCCGCGAAGATGGCAGCAATCGAACTTGCCGCCGAACTTCGCGCTCTGGAAGCATTTCTCATCAATCCGCCAGTGCTACGGCGGCACGATGATGCTTTCATGGATTTGTTTGCTTCCATCGTCGATCTCGCGGCCCAGCTTCGGCAGACCATGTTCCAACTGGAAACACTGCAGTCTGATTGCTGGTCGCATCTGGTCACGGATGTGGAGCAATCCATCCCGCTTTTCGTTGCGGCGGCCGCGGCTTGCGAGACTCTGCTGCAAGAGCCTGGGATGAACAATCCTCTCTGGTGGAACACCACCTGCCAGAGATTGAAGAAGATCGTCTGCCAGTCGGAATCTCTCGTGGCCCTGTTGCGGACGGGGGATGGTTCATTCTAGCAATACGGCATGGTATTGTCTTAGCATCTCAATCCATCCGATAAAACTGATCTCATGAAATTCCGTCATTGGCTCATCTTCGTTGTCATCGTGTCCTTCGCGAACAACGTGTTCGCCGAGACCGCTCCCGGGAACATGCAACTCTTCCTGCTAATCGGCCAGTCCAACATGGCGGGCCGCGGTGCGGTGGAACCATCGGACAAGGCAACTGACCCGCGCATTTTCATGCTCACCAAAGAGCAACAATGGGTGCCGGCCAAAGACCCCGTGCATTTTGACAAGCCTGTGGCAGGCGTGGGCTTATGCTCGGAGTTCGCCCGGCAGATGGTGGCAGCCAATCCCAAAATCAAAGTAGGACTGATCCCCTGCGCTGTTGGCGGCACCAGCCTCGATCAATGGAAGGCCGGGGGAAGTCTCTACAACAATGCCATAGCCCGCGCGCGTGAAGCGATGAAGCACGGCACATTGGCGGGAATTCTCTGGCATCAGGGCGAATCCGATTGCGAGAGCGGCAAAGTGGCGACTTATGGTGAACGCTTCGCAGCGATGATCGGGCAGTTGCGAAAAGACCTTCAGGCGGAAAATGTGCCCGTGATCATGGGTGAGCTGGGACAGTTCAAACCTTCGGGCAAAGCGTTCAATGCCGCGCTGCCGGAAGTCATCCGGCGGGTGCCGCTTTGTGCGCTTGCGACCTCGGAGGACCTCACGGATAAAGGCGACAAGACGCACTTTGATTCCCCTTCCCTGCGGATTTTCGGCAAGCGATACGCCGAGGCTTTCCTCAAGCTCAAGGCGCAAGCGCCCGCAAAAAAGTAAAATGTGACCGGGCGGCCATCAGGCCACGTCCACGACCAGCGCGGTGCTGTTGTCCCTGCCGGAGTTTTCCAGCGCTGCTTTGACGAGCCGTTCCGCGTCTGTTTGCGGTTCGGTCAATAGTTCTTCGAGGTTACGCTCCCAGAGGCCATCGGTCAGCCCGTCGGTGCAAAGCAGGAAGCGGTCGCCGGGCAGCAGTCCAACGGTGCCGAATTGGGGATCGAGAAATTGATTTCCAGCCCCGAGAGATTGGGAAAGTCCGCTGCGGCGCGGATGGTTGCGGGCTTCGCGTTCGTTGAGCTTGCCCTGCCTCCGGAGCCAGCCGACGTGAGTGTGATCGTGAGTGATCTGGTTGAGACCACCACCTTGGGAAAGATAGTAAATCCGGCTGTCGCCAATATGGGCAAAATACATCCAGCCGGGCCGGAACCAGCAGAGGCTCAGCGTGGCTCCCATGCCCGCACATTCTTCATATGACTGACCCAGCCGCATCATCTCCGCATGAATGGCGTGGATAAGCTCGGCCAGGAAATCGCTGAACCCGGCATCGATTCGTTGTGCGGAAAGTTGAAAACTGCGCGGCATGATGCGGGTGATATTCTCCACGGCGATGCGGCTGGCGAACTCGCCCGAATGCGCGCCGCCCATGCCGTCGCTGACGGCGAAAACAAAATCCGAGCCGGCAAGTGATGCCTCACCGGTCTTGCCCAGATAGCGCACTTCATTGGCGTCGAAGGTTAGCGCGAGGAAGCTGTCCTCATTGTTAGGACGCACATGGCCGCGATGCGTCATGCCCGACCAGCGGACGGTCTGGAGTGGAGCTGGCTCATTGTTGGGGGGCATCATGCGGAGAGTCTGTTATTCACTTGGAGCCGCTTCTTCCTGATGATCCAGCAGCGTGGCGAACTCAAAGTCAATCACACAGAAGCGCCCGTCGGAAGCGCGGTAAGTAATGTTCCGCAAAAAGCGGTCTTCATGGCGCACCCCATATTTTTCCAGCTCGGCAAAGATTTCCGCAATGCGCTCATCCCCCATCCGCTCGACGCGCGCGCCGCAATTGCTGGTGATGATGGTGAGTTCTGTCGGGTCGGCTTCCAGCAAACGCGGAACAAAGGGGCATTCGCGTTTTTCCAGATGCCGGAGAACGTGAACCTCGGTGTCAAAACGCCCCTGGGCCTTGGGGCCGCGAAAGGTCTTGTGAACCCTGCCGTCAAAGCCGACTCGAACCAGGGCGCGGGCGGTGTCTTTGGCGGGTTGCATGGGCGATTTGTTTTTTGATTCTCGCCGTAATGATGAACCATCAAGCGATTTGCGAAATATTTTTCTCACCTCCCTTCTCAGGGAAGCGTGATCCCGGAAAAGTCTCTCATTTTCTTTTTACAAATGGCATATCCCCTGCTTTAGCAATTGCGTTACCTCGCTGAAAGCGTCCATTTACGGTCGCGACACGTGAGGCAAACGCACTGCAAACCCTAACACCCACAACTTAATATCCATGGCCAAATACAAACTGGAATACATCTGGCTCGACGGCTACACGCCCGTGCCTAATCTGCGCAGCAAGACACAAATCAAGGAATTCGCGAGCTTCCCGAAGCTTGAAGAACTGCCCATCTGGGGCTTCGACGGTAGCTCCACGCAGCAGGCCGAGGGCAAAAGCTCAGACTGCAAGCTGCACCCCGTCGCCGTCTATCCCGACTCCACCCGCAAAAATGCCGCGCTGGTGATGTGTGAAGTTTACATGCCGGATGACAAAACGCCGCATCCATCCAACGGCCGGGCCGCCATCCTTGATGATCCGGGCGCATGGTTTGGATTTGAGCAGGAATACTTCTTTTATGAGGACGGACGCCCTCTTGGATTCCCCGAGAACGGCTACCCTGCCCCACAGGGTCCTTATTACACCGGCGTCGGCTACAAGAACGTCGGCGATATCGCCCGCCAGATCGTGGAAGAACACCTCGACATCTGCCTTGATGCCGGCATCAACCACGAGGGCATCAACGCTGAAGTGGCCAAGGGCCAGTGGGAATTCCAAATCTTCGGCAAAGGCTCTAAAAAGTGCGCCGATGAAATGTGGGTGGCCCGTTACATCCTGTTGCGCCTTTGCGAGAAATACGAAGTGGATATTGAATTCCATTGCAAACCTCTCGGTGCCACCGACTGGAACGGCTCCGGTATGCACGCGAACTTCTCGACCACCTACATGCGGGAAACCGGCGGCAAGGAATACTTCGAAAAACTCATGGCGGCCTTTGACAAATACAAGGATGAGCACATTGCGGTTTACGGCCCGGACAATCACATGCGCCTCACCGGCCTGCATGAGACCCAGTCCATTGACAAATTCAGCTACGGTCTCGCTGACCGCGGAGCTTCCATCCGCGTGCCTCACAGCTTCGTGAACAGCGGCTACAAGGGCTACCTCGAAGACCGTCGTCCGAACTCGCAGGGCGATCCCTACCAGATCGCTTCGCGTATTCTCAAGACAATCGCGACCGTGCCCACGAAGTAATTCGTTCCGTCAGATTGGTTTGGTTTCAACGGCGTCATTCCCCAGGGAATGGCGCCGTTTTTCATTCAAACATTTGTCAGTCTCTCGCGCCCTTCCCGATTACTCCGCAATAATGAAGCAGCGCACCAGCAGGTTGACAGCAGTCTGCAATGCCAGCATCCTTTTTGTCTTGCAAGGTGCATCGCGCGGCCTATAAACAGCGTTCCGCCGCACTCATCCTGAGATCGCACCAAACCTTCATTTACAATTCCATATGGGTCACATCTATAACAACATCGTCGAAACCGTGGGCCGCACACCGCTGGTCAAACTCAACCGGGTCGCCGCCCATGTCGATGCCACCGTCGCGCTCAAGTGCGAATTCTTCAATCCTCTCGGCTCCGTGAAAGACCGTATCGGGATGGCGATGATCGAAGACGCGGAGAAGCGCGGCATCCTGAAGAAGGACACCACCATCGTGGAACCCACCAGCGGGAACACCGGTATCGCGCTGGCATTTGTCGCAGCTGCAAAGGGTTACAAACTCATCCTCACCATGCCGGAGACCATGTCGCTGGAGCGTCGCACGCTGCTCGCACTCCTCGGTGCCGACCTCGTTCTCACACCCGGCCCCCAGGGCATGAAAGGCGCCATCGCCAAGGCCGAAGAGATCGTCAAGAGCACGCCGGGCGCGTGGATGCCCCAGCAGTTCGAGAACCCTGCCAATCCAGAAATTCATCGGACAACTACTGCCGAAGAAATCTGGGAAGACACAGATGGCAAGGTGGACTTCGTCGTTTCTGCGGTCGGCACCGGCGGCACCATCACTGGCTGCGTGGAAGCTATCAAGGCCCGCAAGCCCAGCTTCCAGGCCATCGCCGTGGAGCCAGAGGCATCACCCGTCATCACCCAGACGCTTGCTGGAGAACCCGTTCAGCCGGGCCCGCACAAAATCCAAGGAACTGGCGCGGGTTTCGTGCCGAAGAATCTGCATTTGAAAAATGCCAAGGGCGAAGCCCAGATCAGCGAGTGCATCAAGGTCTCCAACGATGACGCCTTTGCCATGGCCCGCAGACTTGCCAAAGAAGAAGGCATCCTCGTCGGCATCAGCACCGGAGCCAATGTGGTGGCCGCCCTGCAAGTCGCCGCCCGCCCAGAGAACAAGGGCAAGACCATCGTCACCTTCGCCTGCTCCACAGGTGAGCGTTATCTTTCCACCGCTCTGGCCGATGAAGCTCGCGCCAAAGTTGGAGCCTGATCACCGAAATACGAATTCCCTATGTCTGACACCCTTCCCGCCACCGCACCTGTTGCGGCGCAGCCCAACGAGAGCAAAATCGAACAGTTTCTGGACAGTAACTTCAAGACCATCATGCTGGGCTTGGTGCTTCTTGCCGTAGTCCTGCTGGCCTTGGGAGTGAAGCGCTATTTCAGCCACCAGGCAGAACTGGAAGCATCGGAAAGGTTCACTTCAGCGACCAATGTGGAGGATTGTGATTTCGTCATTCAAAAATACGCCGGCAGTCGCGCCGCAGGAAATGCCTTGCTTATGAAAGCCGGTTTGCTCTGGGATCAGGGCAAAAAAGAATCTTCCATTGCTGCGCTTCAGGAGTTCGTGAAAAATTATAATTCGCATTCACTTCAGGCACACACGCTTCTGGCCCTGGCTTCGAAACAAGCCGCCCTGGGTGAAAATGATGCCGCGCGCCAGACGTGCGACACGCTTCTGAAAAACTACCCACAATCCGACGTGGCCGCCGCCGCGCAAATCCAGTTGGGCGATCTTCTCTGGAAAGAAGGAAATATCGACGATGCGAAAAAACTCTTTGAGTCTCTGCCCCAGAAATACCCCAACAACATGACGGTGTATTATGACTCCGTGACACAACGCATGGAACTCATGGCTGCCGGCCTTCCCATGCAAGAAGTGGACGGCCCTCCACCAGCGCCCAAGTCCGAGTCTCCATTAACCAGCGATCCCGATGCGGAATTGAAAAAGAAAATTATGGAAGTCCTGCCGGGAAATCTGCAATCCCCGCCTTCCGTTGAAGTAAAGCCGACGCCCGGCCCTGAAGTTCTCAATCCTCCAGTCGCCCCGCCCCTTGCGGTTCCGGCACCGGCCTCGCAAGAAACCGCGAAGGATAAACCTTGAGCTTTTGATTCAGTTAAAGCGTGAATCTTTCGCGCGAGATTTGGATGATTTATCCACGCTCGGCAATTCCACCTTCGCGGCCTGTTCCACGCTGACCTGCTGGCGCAGGATTTTGACCGCGGCTCCAAGGAGCAGCAGGGCCAGAATGCCGGCTATGAGACGCTTTTCTTCCGGTGAGAGCATTTGAGTAATGATTCAATGATCGACACGAAGGCCGGCCCCATGTTGAGTTGCAGCGCAGCAATCAGATCACCCGGTCATTCCCGCCATCTACAGGGATTTGCGCGCCGGTAACCTTCGCGAACAACGGCGAGGCCATCGCAGCGACCATGTTGCCGATGTCCTTGGATTTGATCTCCACTTTCATCAGGTTCTTGGTCTTGTATTCTTCGACCGTCATGCCGTAACGCGCAGCGCTCTTCTGCAAAGCCTCGGGCGTCCAGAGCTTGGTGTCGAACACGGCATCGGGATGCACGATATTCACGCGCACTTTGTTCGGCGCAAGTTCCATTGCGGCCACGCGGCAGAGCTGCGTGAGCGCGGCCTTGCTGCATGAATAGGCCGAAGCACCCGGGCCTGGAGCTTTGAAATTACGGCTGCCGACAAAGATGATGCTGGCGTCGATGCCTTGCTTCACGAACGGGATGACCTTGTTCATGAGCTTCTGATGACTCGTGAGATTGATCATAATGGTTCGGTCCCAGTCGGTCTGCGCCATCATATCGAGATGATCATTCTTCGGAAAGATGCCCGCGTTGGATACGACGATGTCGATGCCACCGAACTCGCGCACGGCGTAGTTGATCGCATCCGTCACTGGCTGGTCATCAGTGAGGTTCACCACGAAGCCCACGGCCCCGATCTTCTTCATGATCCCGGGAATTTCCTTGTCAATGTCGAGCCCGATAACCTGCGCACCCTGTTCGGCGAGCGACTCTGCGATGGCGAAGCCGATGCCTGCCGCGCAGCCCGTGACCAGCGCGACCTTGCCCTGATGAACTTTGCGCGCGGGGCCTTTCTTGAGCTTGGCTTGCTCCAGTTCCCAATACTCGATGGCAAAGATGTCCTGCTCACTCAGTGGCGCCCATCCGCCGGTTGCTTCCCCGAGAGTCACAGTCTTCGCCGTGTGGGTGGCGATGTCGGCGACAATATTCGCGTCCTTCACCGTGTCGCCAAAACATACGATGCCGTTCCCCTGCCAAAGGGCAAAACGCGGCGCGGGATCAAGCATGGTTTCGGCCTGGGCGTGACGTTTGAAGTAAGCGGCGTAGTCGTCGGCAAATTTCTGAACACCGGCGTCGATGTCCTCAGCGATGACCGCAGGCACGCGCTTGGTGCGGATGCTGTGGTCGGGCGTCAGCGGACCCCGCACTGAGGAATCGCCGATGACAGAGTAAGAAATTTGATCCGGCGCATCGAGCAAGCGCGCGATTTGCGGGAAGCCACGCTTCGCGCTGACGGCTTTGCGAATGTGCGCGAGAGCAAGGAGCGACGACACTCCTGTCGTCGTTGAGCCAGATGCAACGACAGGAGTGTCGTTGTTCCTTGATGAGGAAAGCCTCGCAAGATATTCCTCAGCCATCGTCACCAGTTCGATGTGCTTCTCGTAGCTCTCCTTCGCGTCATCAGCGAAGGTGAACAAGCCGTGCTTTAGGAGAACGATGCCCTCTATACCTTCCTTGCGCAGGTCGCGCGTCTTGAGCACATCATGCACTTGCCTGGCCAGCACAAAGCCCGGCATCACATAGGGCAGCACCAGCACGCGGTTGCCAAAGCATTCCTCGACGCGCTGCGCACCGTTCTTGCTGCAAGTCAGCGCTGCAATCGCATTCGCGTGCGAGTGATCGACAAATTTGAACGGCAGGATCGCATGCAAAATGGCCTCGATGCTTGCTGCGGGCGCGTTCGGATTCGTCATCGCCGCGCGTTGTTGCAGCACCATGTCGGCATCCGTCATCGCGGGCAGTTCTGCCATTTTCAGCAGCGCGCTCATGCGCACTGGCGAGAAGCCCTCGCGCTCAATGGTTGCGAGATCCCAGCCTGATCCCTTCACGTAACAAAGACTCACCGCTTCGCCAAAGAAGTCTTTCTCATCCGCTTTTACGGAAGTGTTGCCGCCGCCGTGCAGCACGAGTTCCGGGTTGCGTCCGAGCAGGCGCGACGTGTAAACGCGCTGACCAAGCGGATCGGTTCCATAGGTGGCGGCTTCAGTGTCGTTCCAGAGGCTTTGCATGGTATAAAATGTGAGCGCAAGGGTGCGGAGTTTGCAGCCCGGCGCAAGGTGAAAGTGCCATCGGAACAAAGATGCGCCCGGCACATTCCGTAGTGATTTTTGTTTGTCGTGTCCGCATCCGCCTCCACATTCCCGCATGGCCCGCCGCATCGCGCTCTTCGGAGGCAGCTTCAATCCCCCCGGTCTGCATCATCGCCGCATCGCGGAGATGCTGGCGGCGCGCTTCGACGAGGTGCGCGTGGTTCCTTGCGGGCCGCGACCCGACAAGCCGGGTGTGAACACGGTGCCGGGAGTTTTCCGCGCGGCCTTGTGCGATCTGACCTTCGGCGGCTTGGAGCGCGTGGTCGTAGATTTGTTTGACCTCGAACAGAACGTCTTCACGCGAAATCACGAGTTGGAAAAACGCTACTCTGCGGGTGGCGAAGTCTGGCATGTGGTCGGGGCAGACTGGATCGCGGGCGGCGCAAAAGGCCGGAGCGCGATTCACACCGGCTGGGAGCGCGGGCAGGATTTGTGGCAAGGCTCGCATTTCATTGTCCTGACGCGGCCTGGGCACAAGATTAATGACAAGGATTTGCCGCCGCGCGCGGAGGTGATCTCGTTGGATCTGCCGTCATCCAGCAGCGAAATCCGCGAATGTCTTCTGCACGGACGCCCTGCTGTGGATCAACTCACGCCCCGCGCCGCGCGTTACATTGAGCGCTATGGTTTGTATCGCGGGAACAATCCGGCAACGTGGTCGCGCGGCAATTTGACAGATTGGCATTGCCTGATCGAATCCGATCCGCGCAATGAAAAAGCGCAACTATGGTTCACCCAACTCGGGCCGCACGCATCGGGCCATGACACCGACTTCATCCTGACGCTGGGCGGCGACGGCTCCATGCTTCGAGCCATTCGCGAGCACTGGCGGAAGCGCCTGCCATTCTTTGGCGTGAACGCGGGGCATTTCGGATTCTTGATGAATGCGCCGGAGCCGGTGTTCGCTGCGGCGTTCCCGCCGGATGAAGTGATCTTCCGGCAGTTGCCGCTTTTGTTTATCGAGATCGAAACTGAGGATGGCCAAATCCGCACGGAATATGCTTTCAATGACGCCTGGGTGGAACGCAGCACGAGCCAGAGCGCATGGATGGAAGTGCGCGTTAACAGCGTGCAGCGTCTCTCAAAATTGGTGGCCGATGGTGCGCTGGTTGCGACCGCCGCCGGTTCCACGGCTTATGCCCGCAGCATGGGTGCATCGCCTTTGCTGGCGGATACTCCGGCGTGGATGCTTGTGGGGTCGAATGTGATGGAGCCATCGCATTGGAAAAGTGCTTTGCTATCAACTGACAGCGATGTGGAGATCATCAATTTGGAGCCGCTCTTGCGTCCAGCATCTGCGTATGTGGACGGCATCACCCAAGGACCGGTGCGTTCCATGAAGGCCCGTCTGAGCCGCGCGGCCACGGTGGAGCTGGTATTTCTTGCAACGCACGACATGGCGGAGAAAATTGCAGCCATTCAATTCGGCAAAATTTGAATTTTATCATGCGCAACATTCCCAGCCTGTTCCAACGCCGCACGATCTGGACCGCTCTCACTGCGGTCTGCATCGCAACGCTCATCGCACTGCTGGTGGGTGTGATCTATGTGGGCACACGCACCATCTCTTTTCTTCAGCCATTGCTTATTCCCTTCGCGGTGGCCGGTGTGCTGGCCTATTTGCTGGAGCCGGTGGTGGAGCGCTTGATGAAATGGGGGCTTTCGCGGCACAAGTCCGTTCTCGTGGTGTTCAGCTTCGCCAGTCTCGTTTTCGCGGGCGTCTTGTTGATCGTGATTCCGGTGCTTTTCAAGCAGAGCGCGGAACTGGCCAAGGTGTTGCCCGGATACACCACCACGGCCAGAGACAAGGTCGCCACCTGGGCGATTCAAATCAACGATCATCTTCACAAAGACTATGGTCTGGACCTGCTCCGCGTTGGAGAATCCAAGCCCGCCCTGCCCGGGACACCTGACAAACCATTGACCCCGGCGGAAACGCAGGCCGCTGAGAGCAACGTTTTTCAAAGTCTCATCAATGGCGAATGGATCCAAAAAGAACTGCCCTCATTGATGAAGAACACCTGGGGAGTAATCGAATCCAGCGTCGGCGGTTTCCTCGGCGTATTCGGCTTTCTCGTTTCGCTCGTCATCGTGCCGCTCTATCTTTATTACTTCCTGACAGACAGCCCCGTGATCAAGGAAAAGTGGTCGGATTACGTGCCCTTGCGTAATTCAAAATTCAAGGACGAGGTCGTGGGCACACTTACCGAGATCAACCGCTATCTCATTGCCTTCTTCCGGGGCCAACTGGTGGTGAGCCTGATCAATGGCGTTTGCACGGCCATCGGATTGAGCTTGCTCGGCTTGAAATTCGGCTGGCTCATCGGCCTGACACTCTGTGTCGTGGGCATCATCCCCTATCTAGGCGTGGCCCTTTGCTGGATTCCCTCCGCCATTATTGCTTCTGTGCAGGGCGGGAGCTGGATGTTTAGCGCCGATCACCAGTGGTGGGTGTTTCCTCTCGCTGTCACGGGGGTTTTCGTTTTTGTGCAGCAGTTCGACGGATTATTTGTGACCCCTAGAATCGTCGGAGAGAGCGTGGGGTTGCATCCGATGACCGTGATCGCATCGGTGTTTGCGTGGAGCTTGATTCTCGGCGGACTGCTCGGTGCCATCCTGGCCGTGCCGATGACCGCCGCGATGAAGGTGCTTTTCCAGCGCTATATCTGGCAGCGCGCGGTGGTCGGCGACATTCCATCTACCGCGACCTGATTTTTCCTCCGGCGCATTTTCCAAAACGAACGCTCGCAACGGCGGCGTTGTCTTTGTAGTTTCGCCAACTATCACATGGATACCAACACAAATTCATTTCCTGCCAAATCAGAACCTTCCACCACCGAACAAATTCAAGTCGCCGCCGCATGGGTGGAGCCGCTGCGCTCCGAAATAGCACGGGTGCTGGTCGGGCAGAATGACCTCGTTGACCGCCTGCTCATCGCGCTACTAACCAGCGGACACGTGCTGCTAGAGGGCGTGCCCGGACTGGCGAAGACGCTGACAGTGCGCACGCTGGCTTCCTGTCTTCACGCTCGTTTCCAGCGCATCCAGTTCACGCCGGATTTGCTACCGGCAGATGTGGTGGGCACCATGATCTTCAATCCGCGCGAAGGTTCCTTCTCCCCCCGCCTTGGCCCGGTCTTTGCCAATCTGGTGCTCGCAGATGAAATTAATCGCGCGCCCGCCAAGGTCCAGTCCGCGCTTCTCGAAGCGATGCAGGAACGTCAAGTGACGATTGGCGAGACGACTTACTCGTTGCCAAATCCTTTCATGGTTCTGGCCACACAGAATCCGATCGATCAGGAAGGAACCTATCGTCTGCCCGAAGCACAACTCGACCGCTTTCTTCTCAAGGTGCGGGTGGATTATCCGACACAGGCCGAAGAGCGTGTCGTGCTCGACCGCATGGCCACCTCCAAGCCCGACCTCGAAGTAACACCCATCATTCAAATCGCGCAGATCGCCAACAGCCGCGACATCGTGAACGCCATTCATATGGATGACAAGATCAAGGACTACATCGTCTCCCTCATCCACGCCACGCGCCATCCCGAAGATTGCGCGCCGCATTTGAAGAATCTCATTCGTTGTGGCGCATCGCCTCGTGGCACCATCAATCTCGCGCTCGCCGCCAGAGCGCACGCCTTCCTGCAAGGCCGCGACTATGTCACGCCGAACGATGTGAAAACCCTCGCGCCAGACATCCTGCGCCACCGCATTCTGCTAAGCTATGAAGCCGAAGCCGAGGGTGTGACGACGGAGGACATCATCGCGCAACTGCTGGATAAGCTGCCAGTGCCGTGAAACATCAACGTTCAACGTTCACGATGCGCATCGTGTCACTTCTTAGTTTTTGTCTAGGAATCGCCTTACTCTTGGCGGTGTTTGACATGACGGAAATGCAAGGACGAATCCTTGGGTTAAAAGTGGGCTTTAATGGAAGGTTCGTTTATCCACCTTTATGTTTGCTCACAGCAGAAGTCTTCGCTGTAACAAGTTTTATCACGGCGTTTATGGCATTCAAACGCGCCGCCCCATCAGCAACGACAATGCCCAAGATACTAATGATTGCAGCCTGTTCGCTGGCTATCTACACAATCTTATTCTTTTTGGGTTTTTGAATCAGTCATCCGACATCATGCCACAAGTTTCCAACGACGACCGCATCACGCGCATCTTGAAACGCGTGCGGCGCATTGAGCTGATCTCGCGTGGGCTGGTGAAGGAAACGCTCGGCGGGGCGTATCATAGCCGCTTCAAGGGTCAGGGCATCGAGTTTGATGACTTCCGGGAATACCAACCGGGAGACGATGTGCGGTTCATTGACTGGAACGTGACCGCGCGATTGAATGAACCGTTCATCCGCAAATACATCGAGGAGCGCGAGATGACCGTGCTGCTGCTCGTGGATGTGAGTTCATCCAGCGATTACGGTAGCGGCGAGGACAGCAAGCGCGAGCGCGCTGCGGAGATGGCGGCGGTGTTCGCTTTCAGCGCACAACAGAATCATGACAAGGCGGGACTGGTCATGTTCACGGACGAGGTGGAGTTTTACCTGCCAGCGCAGAAAGGCTCGGCACAAGCCTTGCGCATTGTGCGGGAGATTCTCAACTATCAGCCGCGCCGACGCCGCACCGCGCTGGAGCCGGCACTGGAACTGGCCGTGCAACGCATCGCGCATCGGTCGCTCATTTTTATCATCTCTGATTTCATCACCCCGCAACCGCCCTCATGGGAACGCGCCCTGCGCGCCTGTGCCGCGAAGCATGATGTTGTCGCCGTCCATCTGATGGATCCACGGGAACTGGAACTGCCTGATGTGGGCCACGTCTGTCTGGAAGACCCCGAAACTCGAAATCAAGTTGTCGTGAACACTTCCAATGCGCGCGTTCGCGCAGCTTACTCGGAGCGTATTCAGGAAAGAACCGATCTCCTCGCCGCCATGCTGCAACGCAACAATGTTGAGCGCATCCCGCTGCGCACCGACTTGGATTATCTCCCTGCTCTCAAAGCTTACTTCAGATCGCGTAAAAGACATTGAGCCGATATGAGCTTTTCGTATTCAGTCACTAATTTCGCTGCCCGTCTCAAGACGCGGGACGTGGCGTGGACTTGTCTGGCGTTTGCTCTGGCAGTTCCCAACTTAAACGCGCAATCGTCCCCGCCTACCCAGCCGAAGCTCACGCCGCTGCCTCATCCCGATCTGCCTAAGCCTATTCTCACCGAGCCGGGGCTCCCCCTCTGGCTGGTTATTGTGGGCGCAATCGTCGCGCTCCTTCTCGTCACAGTTGTGGTCTGGCTGCTGTTGAATCGTGGTCACACACCGGTGAAGCCTCCTGCGCTCCCGCTCGCCAGGGCGCGAAAACGCTTGCGCGAATTGCTGGCTGAATGCCATTCGCTTCCGCCCAATGAAGTTGGACACCAAGTCTCTGTCATTGTGCGCGACTATCAAGAAGCGCGATACGCCGTCCCTGCGCCCTACCGCACGAGGGAGGAGCTCTACGAAAAAAACACGATGCCCGACAATGAAAAACTGCGGGCCCGGTTCGAGCCAGTCGCAGAACTTTGTGACCGTCTTGCATTCGCGCCCGCGCCCTCAACCACGGCTCAAGCGGAAGCGTTGATCCAGTCAGCGCTGGATGCTTTGGATCAAGAATCCAAGCCGGCAAATATATCTGCCGTGATCTGACTAAGTATTTCAGCCCTATGCCTCTCCCCTTCTTTCCCAACATCCAGCTGGCCGATCCTTGGTGGCTTTTGCTGCTGCTTGTTCTGCCGTGGCTGGCGTGGCTCCGGGGACGCAAGGGTCAGGCGCCCACCTTGTTGTTTCCGACTGCGGGCTTGATTGAAGACCTGGGCGCACCAACACGCTCGCGCAAGGGCGGCTTTGTTCTCAACTTGCTACATGCAGGTCTCGCCTGCTGTATCATCGCGATGGCTCGCCCGCAGAAAGTCATCTCTTATGATGAAGTAAAAACCGAGGGCATCGCCATCTGCATGGCAGTTGATGTTTCCTTGTCCATGCTCATCGAGGATTACTACGCAGGATCAAGCAACATCAACCGAATCACTGCTGCCAAGCGTGTGCTGGTGGATTTTATCAAGGGCAGGCCCAACGACCGCATCGGTATCGTCGCGTTCGCGGGTGCGCCCTACACACCCTGCCCGCCGACCCTCGATCACGACTGGCTGCTCAGTCACATGGACCGCATCCAGACCGGGATCATGGAAGACGGCACCGCCATCGGCAGCGGCATTGCTGCGGCGGCCCGGCGACTCGACGATCAAAAAGTTAAAAGCAAAGTCCTGGTGCTCATCACGGATGGTGCCAATAACTCAGGCAAATTGAGCCCCGTGGATGCGGCCAAACTGGCAATCTCTCTCAAACCCAGCGTCCGCATTTACACGATCGGCGTGGGCACACCGGGAATCCATCCCATCCCTATTCCGGGTCGGCCTCCGATAAGTTCGGGACGCGATGAGTTCGATGAAAAATCCCTCCGGGAAATTGCCTCCATCGGTGGAGGTAAATTCTTCAAGGCCCAGGACTCTGCAACGCTTCAGAGCGTCTTCAGCGCCATCAATGAACTGGAAAAAACGCAGATCGAGAAGCGCGTCATCATCCAGAAGCGGGATCTGTTTCAGATCTTCCTGATCATAGCGGCAACGCTCTTTGCCATCCATCTTGTCTGGAAAACCACGGCAGCAAGAACCGCCCCGGTCACGGTCTGATGTCATCATGAACTTCGCATCCCCCATTTACGCCTTCCTGCTCTTCGTGCTGCCGTTCATCGCGCTGCTGAAGATCTGGTCGGATGGCCGCGCACAGAAGGCCGTGGAAGCTTTCGCGTCCTCAACCCGGCTGCGTCAGAGTTTGCTCGGCGGCGCTTCCATGGTCTGGTCAGGACTTCATTTTGGACTCCAGATTCTGGGTCTGGCATTTGTCATCATTGCCCTGACCCGGCCGCATGTCGGATTTGAAGAAGAGGACATTCCTCAAAGCGGTCGCAACATCTTCATCGCCATCGACACCTCCAAATCCATGCTGGCCGATGACATGACACCCAACCGACTCACGCGCGCGAAACTTGCAGCGCTGGATTTGGTCGAAAAACTTCCTGGCGAACGCATCGGCCTCATTGCCTTTGCGGGGCGGGCGTTTTTGCAGGCACCGCTGACGACTGATCACGATGCCGTGTGCGAATCCATTAATGCGCTCGATCACACCACCATCCCACGGGGCGGCAGCAGCCTCGCCGCTGCGATTGAAATGGCATTGAAGCTAGTTGAGAAATCACCCGGACAACACCACGGCATGGTGCTTTTCAGCGACGGTCAGGAGACCGACGAGGGCACGCAACGCGCCGCCAAGGAGGCAGCGGAAAAGCATCTTCTCATCCTTCCAGTAGGCATGGGCACGGTTGAGGGTTCGCTTATCCCTGATCCAGATCCGGAACATCAAGGCGAATACCTGCGCGATGAGAAAGGAAATGTCATCAGGGCGCGACTGGAGTCGGAGTTGTTGCAGAAAGTGGCCTCGATCACCGGTTCAAAATACATTGAACTGTCCACGCAAGCCCTGACGCGGGATTCAGTGGACATCCTGCTCTCCCAACTTGACAGACAGAAGGCGGACTCGCGGCATGAGGCGCGCCCGGTCGAGCGTTATCAATGGCCGCTTGGTGTTGGCATGTTCTGCATTATCTTGTCCATGCTCATGCGTCCCTCCTCTCGCAAGATCGTCAAAACGCCCATGCTGCCGGTTGATCCGCAAACTGCGGTTCATGCGCCTGCGCCATCCGCCGCAGTGCTGATGCTTTTGTTATTTTTGGTGCAGCAGCAGGCGCAGGGCGCGTCTGCTGACAAAGCCAAAAAAGCGCAGGATTCCTATGAAAAAGGGCAATACGAGGAGGCGCAGAAGACTTACGAAGATCTGCTCACAAGTAGCAAAGGCAAGAGGCCGCCCGCAGACCCGGCGGAGTTGGCTTATGGACTTGGTGCTTCATCTTACAAATTAAAAGATTACGATAGCGCGATCAAGGGATTCAGCGACGCCTTGCATTCCAAAGATTTGGCATTGCAAAAAAATTCACTGCGTGGGCTGGGTAATAGTCTTTACGAACAGGGCGCGATGTTGCAGGAAAAGCAGATGGATGCCGCGATCAGTAAAATGAAAGATTCCAGCGCTCACTTTAATTCCTTGATGCAGATGCTGGACAAGAACAGTTCCGAATATTCTCAAATGCAGAAGAACCGCGATTTCGTGGAGAGGCAACGAAAAGCACTCGAAAAGGAAAAGGAACAAAAAAAGCAGCAGAAAACAGGTCAAAAGCAGAAGCTAAAATCCGACAAGAACGGCAAAGAAAAAATGAAACAGCCGGGTGAAACTGAGGAGGAAAAAATTGATTCTCCAGATCACAAGGAAGATCAAAATCAGAAGCAGGATAACGGTAAGCAGGAGCAGCACGATGCCATGCAGAAACCAGAAGAGAAGCTGCCTGAAGGGCAGCTCCGGGCGGATGAAAACGGCAAGAAGCCCGAACCTAAAGAGGCAGCCGACAATGAGCGCAATAATAAGACCGGGTTCAGTCCGCAAGAAGCCAGGAATCAGCTTCGCAGTTACGCCGACGACCAAAAATTTGACCAGAAATCATGGCAATATCTCCAGCGGAGAGAAAAACCGGCCGGAGGAAAAGACTACTAAAGCCCTCGCGCAAAATCTGTGATGCAAATACAAACGCCCAGCACCCTATCGCGCTTCATCGCCAGCAAATTTGCGCTGGTGCGACCCATTCTCGGTTTTCTATCTGCCATCTGCTATCTCCTAACTTCCAATATCTGCCTCGCGGCGGACGTTAGTGTCACTGCCGCCGTGGAACCATCTGAAATGCGCCCAGGTGGCTATGGCAGCTACGTCATCACCATTGAAGGCGGCCAGCCGGACGACGCGCCGCGACCGCAACTGCCCGCAGGCATCGAGCTCGCCAGCGTCACTCCATCCTATAGCAATCAGACCAGCATCATCAATGGCGTCGTCAACCGCAGCGCAACGCTTACCTGGCAAATCACGGCCAGCGCCACTGGCGAGCTAGTGATCCCTGCACAAGAAATCCATGTCAGTGGCAAACCTTATCGCACCAACGAAGTCCGTATCACGATCAAAGACAATCCCGCCAGCCCGGCGGCGCAGTTCGATCCCCTGCTCACCATCGAGACCCCAAAGCGCGAAATTTATCTGGGCGAAGTCATTCCCATCACGGTCAATCTCTATCTGCATCGCCGCACCATGTTGTCCCGCATTGGATTGATTGAAATTCCCAAGGACAATTACGCGATCCAGCGATTCCCGCTTCAGGCCGAGGAATCAAACGTGTCCATTGGCGGCGCGCCCTATCGCGCACTCGCATTTCGCAGCACCCTGTCCGCACTCAAAGCCGGGCAATACAAGCTCGGCCCTGCCACCTGCGAGCTTATCATTGAAGTGCCCATGGATGGCGCCCGACAGATGAATCCATTCTTCAGCCAGTCAGTGTCGCGCAGGATCAAACCCCAGGGCAACGAAATCGAGATGACCATTCTGCCCCTGCCCGAGACCGGCAAACCGGCCAGCTTCAGTGGCGTGGTCGGCGACTTCAAAATGTCCGCGACCGCAGAGCCGCGCGAAGCTACGGTGGGCGATCCCATCTCCGTTGAAATTACTGTTACTGGCAGCGGTAACTTTGACGCCATCCCGGCCCTGTCACTGGCGTCATCCGATGACTGGAAGACCTATCCTGCGCGGCGCATCAACATCGAACGCGCCGATCCCAACGGTGAAAGGCAACAGCCGCACGCCACCTTCAACCAGGTCGTCATCCCAAAGAAGACATTGACTGAAATTCCCTCAATGGAATTCAGTTACTTCAATCCGGAAAAGAAAACCTACGCCACTGCTCGCACCGAACCCATTCCTCTGCGTCTCAAGCCGGGCAGCACCCCATCAATCCCGCCTGCACCAACCGGCATCAAGGTCAAGGGGGGTGATCAGCTTCCCCCAGATGCCGACAAGGTTCCGCCCGTGCAACCGCGCATCACGGACATTGTGACCGTTATTCCCGCGCAGGCCGTCTGGCTCACACCACGCACCGCCTTGTTCAGCGACCGCAGCTTTCTGATCGGGAATGCATGTGCGCTCGGTGCGTTGCTGCTGCTCATCGGGGGAAAACTGTGCGTCGTCTGTCTTCGCAACCGAGCCGCTGCGCCCGATGCACCTCAGCGCCGAATGTGGAAACAATTGCGCCGCGCGCGAATGTCACGCGGAGAGTTTTATCGGACCGCAGCGCGATACATTCAGCAGCAAACTCATGGCGCTTTGGCAATCCCTGCCACGTGGCAGGCTGTTCTCGACCGGAATGACTCCCTCAATTACAGCCCCGCATCAGCGGAAACCGGCAACCCCATGCCGTCCAAAGAACGCCGTGAGGTGCTTCATTCCATTCAGGGGTGAAGCCCGCCAACTTGATCCCTGTCATGTTCCGAACACTCCTCATCATTTTGACCTCACTCCTAGCGACACACATCGCACTCGGAGCGGCGCCTTCTCCGCAAGAGCAGTTCAGCGCTGCACGCGCTGCATTTGAAAAAAATGATTTCCGCTCCGTCCAGCAAATCGGCGAGTCACTGATCGATTCCGGCCATCTCTCGCCACAGTTATTCCAGCTTCTGGGCCATGTGAGATATCGTGAAGGGGATCTGGGCCGTGCCGCGCTTTGGTATCATCGCGCCAGCCTGTTCCCCCCGCCCGCGCCGGAAATCCGGCAAAATCTTGCGCATATCCATGAGCGCACGGGAAATTTGTCATTCCCGTCAAATGGCTTTCACAACCAGTTCGCCTCGCGCTTCACTCGCACCGCGTGGTTCGTCATGACGGTGATTTGCGAATGGACGGTCGTATTCTCTTTATTCATTGGCTTCGTCATCTGCCGCAGCGGCTGGCTGCGCACTTCCCTGTGCACGCTGGCCACGCTGGCCGTCATCATCGGCACCTCTGCGTTCTTGGGCTGGCATTGGCATCCTTCTTACGAAAAGGTGCGCGACCTCGCCATTGTCACCGCAACCAAGGTCACGGCCCACACCGCAGCCAGCACCACCAGCGGTTCCGTCATTGAACTGCCGCCCGGCAGCGAGGTGCGCAAACTCGAAGACCGGGGCGCATGGTGCTACGTGGAAATCCCGACTGATGGTGAATATCGCCGCGGCTGGGTGCAGAACGAAGCGCTGTCTCCATTCTGGCCCGCCGACAAGAAATTTGATCCGGGGTATCTGGAGTAGCGCACTTCGCGGCAGCATTTTTCATCAAGACTTCCGGCAGGATGGAGCTAGGGTAGCCCTCGCATTTTTTAAAGCGCATCAACTTCATGCCCAATTTTCGCCAGCTCATCTCCGACAAACTCATCGAGTCCTTTTCCACCGCAGGGATCAGTATTCCTGCTGACATCAAGATCGTTGCTGCGAATGCGAGCGACCCGCGCTTTGGCGACTATCAAAGCAACGCGGCGATGATGGTAGCCAAGGCTTTAAAAAGCAATCCGCGACAGCTCGCAGAAAAGATCAAGGCCAGCCTGCAACTCGACGGCCTCTGCGAGGAAGTGGAGATTGCCGGTCCTGGCTTTCTCAACTTCCGGCTCACGCGAGAGGCCTTGAGCGGCACGATCTCTTCGTTGTTTAAAGATGAGCGCATCGGCGTGCCATTGGTGCAACAGCCGAAGCGCATCGTCGTGGATTTCAGTGCGCCAAACGTGGCCAAGCCGATGCACGTCGGACACATTCGCAGCACGTTCATAGGCGACGCCCTCGCGCGCATCGCCCGGTTTGTCGGCCATGAGGTGATCACCGACAACCACGTGGGCGACTGGGGCACGCAGTTCGGCATGATCCTGCACGGTTGGAAGACGCGGCTCGACAAGGAAGCACTGAAGAAGGACACCATTCATGAACTCGTGCGCGTGTATCGCGAGGTCAATGCCGCGACCAAGGCCGACGAGTCCGTGCTCGAAACTTGCAAGCTGGAACTCGTCAAGCTCCAGGGCGGCGATGAAGAAAATCTTAAAATCTGGGGCGAGTGCGTGCAGCTCACGCTCGATCAGTTGCACCATGTTTATGACAGGCTCGGTGTTACCTTCGATCATTATCTTGGAGAGAGCCATTATAACGCCGCACTCGGTCCGCTGGTGGAAGACTTGCTCGTGCGAAAAATTGCCACCACCAGTGAGGGCGCGGCCTGTGTGTTTTCCAACGGCGGGAAGAAGCCGGAGGAGGACCCCTTCCTGATTCAGCGCGACGGAGCCTGGGTTCCCGTGCCGTGCATCATTCGAAAATCAGACGGCGGCTTTCTTTATTCCACGACCGATCTGGCGACCATCGAGCATCGCGTCAAAGAATGGCAGGCCGATGAAATCTGGTATGTGGTCGGAGCACCGCAACAGCACCACTTCCATCAGGTATTCGAGATCGCACGGCGCATGGGTCACACCACGCGCATGGAGCACATTGCCTTCGGTTCCATCCTCGGACCCGAAGGGAAAATGTTCAAGACGCGCAGTGGTGACAGTGTGGGCTTGCTGGAAGTAATCGGGGAAGCTGTCGAACGCGCCGCTGTGATTGTGGCTGAGCGCGAACTAAGCGAGACCGAGAAAACACAGATCGCAGAAATCATCGGCATTGCCTCCGTGAAGTATGCCGAACTGAGCCAGCATCGCCTGACCGACTACAAATTCTCCTGGGACAAGATGCTCTCTCTTCACGGCAACACCGCGCCTTATCTCATCAACGCCTACGTCCGCATCCGCAGCATCTTCCGCAAACTCGATGGGTCAGTCTCATTTGATGAAAAATGCATGATCACCGCGGACGCCGAGCGCAACCTCGCGCTCAAGCTCGCCCAGTTCGGCGAGGCCGTGCATGATGTGCTGGGCGACTTCCGACCAAACCTGCTTGCACAGTATCTTTATGAACTCGCCGATACTTTCCACTCCTTTTACGAAGCCTGCCCCGTCCTGCGTTCCGAAGGTGTGACGCGCAACACACGACTGGTGCTCTGCGAACTGGCCTCATGGGTCTTGCAGCGCGGGCTGGATCTGCTTGGTATTCAGACGACCGAACGGATGTAGGCCGTTTGCGTCATACGGCCTACAGATTCTTGAAGAGAGGCGTGAGATACACTTTTCTGCGGTCAATCTTACCACCGATGGACTTGAACCAGTCGCGCAGGGCGGGTTCCATGTGGTGACCGTCGCGGAGCGGGTTGAGATCAAACTGAATGTTGCCGCCGGGGTTGAGGTGCTTGAGCAGGTCTTTGAGAAAGTATTCCCATTCTTCCTGACCCCAATGGGTGTCATCGGCGCGGCGATTGAAACAAGTCATGTGGCCGGTGATGAAATCAAATTTATCTCCGAGGTCCGGCAAGGGCTGGAAGGGATCGATGCGCCAGATGACGCGCGGTAGTTTGAGCAGGGCGAAGGTTTCGCGAAACACCGGCTCTGTATCAATGTCCATGCCGACCACATCGTGGCCCAGGCATTGCAGAATGTGCAGGAAGTAGCCGGAGCCGGAGCCGATGTCGAGGATGCGGAGTTTCGGCGGAGCCTGGCGGATGCGGTGGTCACGCACGCGCTTCACATTGGTGCGCATCCAGACGTCGAGGTTGAGATACTTCTTGGGATTGACCTTTTCCTTCGGGTTGTAATAACGGGCGCGGATTTTTTCAAAGCCTTCCTTGTCGATGGCGTCGATGAACGGCTGCACCGGCAGAGGATAGGACAGACGCCGAAACATGGCCTTGGTGCTTTGCCAGGCGTCGAGGTTGAAGACTTTTTTTACTTTGTGGGAGAGACGCATGTGAGGGGCTTTCTTTAAGCCGCGCCTCTGCTCGTTCAAGCAGGATTATTGGATTGACCGTCAGGGCGGACTGGCGAATACCTGTCTGTGGCCCAACGCAATTCAGAACCGGATTATTATAAGGAGTTCCTCGCAGAGCGTGAGGAAATTCGCCGTTACAAATGGATCGAGAGCCAGCGGGAAAAACACGACATAGGCTTCGAGCGTGCGCTCACGGAATGGGTGGCGAGTCATCGTGAAATCTGGCGGGCGGAGAGGCAGCAACAAGGTAAGGGCTGATCACCGCATGTCCCGTAGCGCGGGGAATTGCTCGCGCCACTGACGGACTTCATCGAGTTCGATTCGTGCCCTGAGAGCACGTTCACCTTCACCAGCGTCGCCAATGATGTGTCCGTGTGGACTGACGACAATGCTGCGTCCGTTGTAAGAGTTGCTGGGATCGGTGCCGCAACGATTCACGCCGATGACGAACGCCTGATTTTCAATCGCGCGCGCTTGCAGCAGTGTGAGCCAATGATGGTGCCGCTTCACTGGCCAGTTCGCGATGACGATGAAAAGTTCCACGCCGAGCTTCACGGCGGCACGGAAGTGCTCCGGGAAACGGAGATCGTAACAGATGAACGGCGCCGCCTGGAATCCGTTCCACCGGAAGGTTACAATCTCATTCCCGCCTGGATAAGATTCGCTCTCGCCAACTGGAGAAAAGGGCTGGAGCTTCGTGTATCGCGCGAGCTCGATTCCTTCAGCTGAAATGGCGAGGGCTTGATTCGCTCCACACACGTCATTAATGCGGCTGACGAGTCCGCCTACGATAGTGCTCTGATGAAGCGTGGCCATTTCGCGAAGAAACGCTTCATCTTCCAAGGCGTCGGTTTGAGCCGCAGCAGCCACGTTCATGCTGAATCCGCTGAAGGCCATTTCCGGTAGGATGACGAGCGATCCGGGTGCGGGGCGGTTGTCATTGAGAAGGGCGCGAACTTTCGCATGATTGGCCGCGTGATTCTCCCACACCACATCGGACTGGACAAGAGAAATGTTCATGGGTGATCGGGCTGTAGAGAATTTCAGGACAATAGTTGCACATAAATAACGAGGAAACGTGAAGTCAAAACGGTTGCGCTGTTGTAATTTCTACGCTTTTTTGAACTGTTTACAGCACTACTGCTGTCTGTATTCCAATGCGTCTCATGAATCACCTCATAAAACTTCACTGGATGCCGCGTTTGAGCGGCGTTTTTCTTTCTGTCATTACAGCCACGGCTCTGGCGGAAAATTCTGCCGGGGTCCAAAAGATCGACGGCGGCAAATTTCCCGGCTATGTCGTGGACGAAGTGGTCGTGCCCGTCCCCAGCGAGATTTTCGCGGTGCTGGACAAACTGGGCGACCCGAACTGGAAGGATGAAGTGCGCAAGGTTAAGATGCCGGACACGACAGATCGCATGGAACTCTCGCTGGTGTTCGGCTCCGTGGTCGCAGAAGGCTTTGTCGCGGTTCAGGCCAAAGACCGCCCGGCAGTCGAGGGCATCGGTCACGATGTAATCAATCTCTCCACGCGCCTCGGACTCGGCAAGTCCGTCACGCGTCATGCACAGAGCATTCTGGATGCCGTAAAGAAAGAAGACTGGAAAGCAGTGCGCAAAGAACTCGACCAGACCCAGGCCACCGTGCGCGCAGAAATGGACCGGATGCGCGATGGCGACCTCGCCCAGTGCGTGAGTCTTGGCGGCTGGCTGCGGGGCACAGCGTCCGTGACCTCCGTAGTGACGAAAGCATACACTCAGGACCGTGCGGAACTCCTCAACCAGCCCATGCTGGTGGAACATTTCTCCAAGGCAGTCGGTAGCATGTCCGCGACGACCCGCAATAACAAACTCGTCACCGCCATTGGCAAAGGGCTGAACAAAATCCGCAAGGACATGGATGTAGCCGATGGCAATTTCCCGCAGGACAAGGTGCAGTCCATTCAGTCCACCTGTGAAGACCTTCTCGCCATAATGCTCCAAACCAAGAAGGCAGGTAAATAATCCTATGAAGCAAGCGATGATGAAACCGTCCCGTCAGAAATTTGCGTTACTCTGCGCTCTGTTGCTGACCTTGGGACTGGCAAACGTCCGTGCTACCGTGGATGAAGCGCACGACTTCACAATGGAGGCCGCAACGCCCTACGTCGAGCAAGGTTACACCGTTCGCGAGGACTATTGGAACGGCGAGGTCGAAAGCGGACAGAAGCTCGCCATCAAACACCAGTTATTTAAAGGCAATGAATATGCCTTCTGGCTCGGCACCGCGAACCCCGACTGCGAACTTGATCTGGCCATTTTTGACGACAAAAACCTTCCCGTCCACATGGAACGCAAGGAAGGAAAGCACACTTGCTCCGTGCGCGTGAACCCGCCGAAGACAGGAACCTACACCGTGGTGTTTTTTGTGAAGAGCAAGAAGGAACGCGGGGTGACCTGGGCGCTTGCGTATGGTTATCGGTGATGAATGATTAAAAGTTATCGGTTCTCGGTTTAAAAATGATCCCAAATTAACCGAAAATCCTCATGTTCCTGACCCGATTGGGGGAACATTCCCGCTGCGTGGTCACAGGCGATCCCTCTCAGGTTGATTTGAAACGTGGGACACGCTCTGGTCTGGCGGAAGCATTAATTGCGTTAAAATGCGTGCAAGGCATTCATTTTGTGAAGTTTGAGCCACAAGACGTGGTTCGTCTGCCCGTCGTCCGCCGCATTATCGAAGCCTATCGAATTCATAGTGAAAGCGGGGATTAATTCACAGAAAACCTTGAGCGGTGCCTATTTCACGCTATAATCGCGCGGTCAGTTTCTCCCTAATCTATGTTCGATTTTATCAAACGGGCGCGCCTCCAGCGTCAGGGGCTTTCATGCGGAAAGCATCGTCGGAAGCACTTGCAGAGTGAAATCAGGGAGACTCTGCGTTGCAATCCTTTTGTGGGAATCGGCGTTCATGTTCTGGCCTGTGCCGGCTTGATCGCACTTCTTGGCGTTCTCTCTCGGGGAATATCGGGTCAGAATTTGGCCGATCCTGTGTTCATTGTGGCCGTCAGCCTCACCGCTTCCGTTCATTGGTATCTCGGATTTCAAAACGAACGGCGCACCAATGGCCACATCCTGCTGACCTTTAGTGTTATTGGGCTGCAACTTGGCCTGACGGGTCTGGCCCTGCGACTGGGAATGCATCGCGAACTCGGTTCCGGTTTTTCCATCCTGCTGGTCCCACACGCCCTCGCGCCCGTCATCCTCTGCATGTTGGCAGGAAGACGTCTGGGCTTGTATGCCACCGTTTATACTTCCTTGCTCGGAGCCTCGCTGGTTCCAGACACTTACGCGCTGCCTTATGTAGCTGCCGGATTGAGCGTCGGGTTTATCGCCGTTTTCGCCAGCCAGCGCGTGCGAAAACGCAGCCATCTGCTGACCTGCGGAGTCTATGCCGGCCTGGTCGCATCCCTTTACATGGTTTTGTTCCGGCAAATCACGGTCGTCATCAGCACGGCCCATGATCCCCTGCTTCTCGGCGCTCCCTTACTCTGCGGCATTCTAACGGCCATGATGGCCGGGGCGGCCCTTCCCGCGCTGGAGTCGATGTTTCACATGACCACGGACATCTCGTGGCTGGAGCTG
>JAYVOH010000152.1:0-4588 GCA_043758025.1 Verrucomicrobiota bacterium | reverse complement strand
AAATGATGAGGCGGCGATTATTGAGTCTCGCGCAATGGGGTGACAACTTACCAAGGAGACGGCACACTCTTGTCCCGCCCGGAAAGCGGCACAAGAGTGTGCCGTCTCCTTGTCATGCAATTGTGCGAGGCTCAATAAATGCCTGATCGGGCCTGATCTGAATCATTTCTATTCATGTAATTTGCCGTCCGATATTATCGTATTTTCGGCATGAAATCATCTTCCGGCCTTTGCCATGTCGCATTCAGACTTGTCATCGCCCTGGCTGTGACCTTCAGCTCCCGCCTGATGGCTGCCGAACTGGAACCGGTCCGCCTCAGCCCGGACGGTAAATCCTTCGTGCTCTCCAAGTCCGGCACGCCGTTTCGTGTCTGGGGCGTCAATTACGATCACGACAGCGAAGGACAGGGAGGCCGGCTGCTGGAAGATTACTGGGACAATGAGTGGGAGAAGATAAGCACTGACTTCCGGGAGATTAAAAAATTGGGGGCCAATACCGTGCGCATTCACCTCCAGACAGGCAGGTTCATGGATGCCCCCGACGCGCCCAACGAGAAGTCGTTGAAACAACTGCGCCGCTTGCTGGAACTCGCAGAGCAGACCGGTCTCTATCTCGACATCACCGGGCTGGGCAGCTATCGCAAGGCCAGCACTCCCGCATGGTATGACGCCTTGGACGAAGAATCACGCTGGTCAGTGCAGGCGCGATTCTGGTCAGCCGTGGCCAAGACTTGCAAGGATTCGCCCGCAGTCTTTTGCTATGACTTGATGAACGAGCCGGTCGTTGACGGTAAAAAGGACGATGGCTGGGTCACGGGCAAAATGGGAGACACCTACTTTGTGCAACGCCTCACGCTCGATCCCGGCCAGCGCACCCAAATCGAGATCGCCAAGGCCTGGGTGGATAAACTGACCGCCGCCATCCGCGCGGAAGATCACCATCACTTGATCACCGTTGGCGCCATTCCCTGGGCGCATGTCTGGCCGACTGCCAAGCCGGTTTTCTATTCCCCTGAAGTGAGTCCCGCGCTCGATTTTGTCAGCATTCATCTCTATCCCAACAAGGGCGAAGTTGAGAAGGCGCTCACCGCGATGGGGGTTTACGAAATCGGCAAGCCGCTCGTCATCGAGGAAACCTTCCCGCTTTCCTGCTCAATTGAAGAAATGGATGATTTCATGAAACGATCAAAGAATCGAACCCGGGGCTACATCAGCTTTTACTGGGGCAAAACCGTCGCCGATTACTCGTCTGCCACCACACAAAAGGAAGTTGCCGCCCTGATGATTGAATGGCTGGGATACTTTCAAAAGCAGTCCGATTTCATGCGGCGTGATCATTAGAGAGCCTGAACCCAAGGAGGGGCGGTATGATGCCGCCCATGACGAAAACCATGTCGGCGCTTTCAGTCATTGCCGGTCTCGGCCAATGGCAACTTAGCCAAGCCTAGCGCTTTCAGGAATTCGTTGTGCTTCATGGTCGCCGTTTGGATGGCCTTCTCGATGTCCACCAGTTCCGCATTCGTCTCCTCCAAGTCGATCTCTTCCTCGCCCACCGCTGTGCTGATGTAGCGGGAGATGTTCAGGTTGAAGTCGTTTTTCGCAATCTCATCCATCTCCACCCGGCGGGAGTAGCGGGCCTCCTCCCTCCGAAACTGATACGTCTCAATAATTTTTGAGATGTGCTCTTCCGTCAGTTGGTTCTGGCGTTTGCCCTTAACAAAATGCTCGGCGGCGTTGATGAAGAGCACGTCGTCGGGCTTCTTGCACTTCTTGAGCACGAGGATGCACACCGGGATGCCGGTGGAGTAGAAGAGGTTCGCGGGCAGGCCGATGACGGTGTCGATGTGGCCGTCCTTCAGCAGCTTGGTGCGGATGCGTTCCTCGGCACCGCCACGGAAAAGCACGCCATGCGGCAGGATGATCGCCATCACGCCTTCGTCTTTCAGGAAGTGGAAGCCGTGCAGCAGGAAGGCGAAATCGGCGGCGGATTTGGGAGCGAGGCCGTGGTTCTTGAAGCGCACGTCATCGCCCATCGCGTCGGTGGGTTCCCAGCGGTAGCTGAGCCAAGCGGAGCCAACCGGAGCGCAGCGGGGATAGCCGAGCACACACCTCTTCACGCCCAACGAGGCAAACCGACTGCCGACAGGCAGCCCGAAAGGTGAACGCGGGGGCGTTCATCAACGGCGGATTGGCGACGATGGCGTCGAAGCTGGGTTTCTTCGCCGGGTTCAGCTCGCGCAGCGTGTCACACTCGTTGGTCAGGGTGTCGCCGTGGAAGATTTCGAACTCCGTGTCCTTCCTCCCGTGCAGCAGCATGTTCATGCGGGCCAGGTTGTAGGTGGTTCGGGGTTCAACAGAACGGAAGATGCGACCCGTGCCCGACCGCATAGCCCAGCTCCCCGAACCATTCGAGGGCGGCGTCTTCGACCATGAATTCGTTTAGGCACATAAGGATCAACTAAAGAGGGAGTGCTTTTTGCAGTTCAGGCGTGCCCAAAAGGGCTTCGGGAATCATATCGGGGGGGCGAATGAAATGTTCAGAATGGTATATCGTCTCTTTCGCGGATAATCGGTTTTGGTTCGAGAGGCTTCCCAAAAGCTTCGTAAATTGCTGTTCGGACGCCGTAGGCTCCTGAAACCTGAGGGTTCTCTACGCAGGCGTTGCGGAGCACCGTTTTTTCTTCCTCGGTGAAGTCTGTCACTTCGATGATGTGATCACGGAGGGTCAGTGCCAGCGGGAATGAACTGGCCTCGCGGAAGGCAGTCACCAAAGCGCGGCGCATTTCGCCGTGTGTTTGGGGATTGCTCAGCAGGCTCTTAAAAATGGGGGTCGCGCTTCCTTCTAACCGGTCGAGATTTCCAGTGACGGCCTGAACCTTTCCGGCAAAGCCATAAGGATCAACTCCCAAACGGACCGGAATCACGAGGATGCCGCGGCCAAGTGCCCATCCGATTTCCTGATCCGTCCACGCACTCGCGTGGAAATCGGGCGTGAGAAGTGCGGCCAGCGCGTGCATTGAGCGCAAGGCCAGTTCAATCTCGTCGCGCCATTGCAGGCTTGGTTCGATGTCCTCGTGGGCGACGAACGCCGCGATGCCGTGAAGGGCGAGTTCGTCCTTGAGTTTTGAGACTGCGACTTTGTATTTTGAAACGTGGCTAAGGAACAAGCGGAAACGCCCCTGTGGCCACAAGCGGCGAACTTCGATTTCCGATGGCGCCATCCGCTGTCCCAGCACGGACGCACCTGGAGCGATGGGGGTGATTGTCACTTCGCCAATCTGGTCATTTGGATGGAGTCGCTCAATGTAAGTGAGCTTCGAGCCGATTTCTTTTTCGATGGCCGCGAGCCGTGGCTCCAGCGTGGCGTAGAGGGACACCGGCACCTCCAAACGCAGCGCCCAAGTGCAGGTGCCGCCATTCCACCTATCATAATTGGTTTCATCGAAATGGGCGTGGGAACTTTCGAGCAATTCAAGAACTTCACCTCGACCTTGATGCCGAAAAAATATCGGCGAGTGTTGCCATGACCTCGTTCACTGGTTTGGGGAATCCTGCGTCACGCATTTGCAACCTCCTGGGTTTTTTGCCCCGCTTAACTCCCCGCTCAGCAGCTTCGGCAGCATTGCGCCGCGCAGGATTGGTGGAGATTTGAAGTCATGGCTTTGTGGACATCACATCGGGATACGGCCCGATGGGCTTCGTGTCGTCCTCATGGCATTGGCTCAAGTGCGAAAAGCATGGATTGTTCGATTGGCCGGACAACTGGAGCCTCTTCAGTCATGGGGAAATTGGAGATCAACGCCTCGATCATCGGGTGTCGCAAGTCTTCTGACGAACCCACATGGTAGAAGTGCTCGCGCTTGAGCATGTGGAAATCGGCACGGCTCCAGACCAAGTCTATCGCGGCGTTGCTGCGGAATTCGTTGCTGTGCCAGGTGGAGAGCAGGAAGTCGCAACGCAATGAACCGAGAGTCGTCCCCAGCGCAGCTTCATCGGTGTCCGACCACGAATTGAAGTAGTCCACATGGCGACCGGCGTAGGGCGGATCGGCATACACAAAGTCGCCGGGTTCCGCCTGTGCCAGCGTCTCGCGGAAGTCACGCACCTCAAATGTCCAGTCAACCGTGCTCAAAACCTGGGCGATCTGCCGGACTTGGTTGGTGATTTTCGTGACGTAGGCCTGCGCGAACCGCTCGGGCTTGTGGCAGTAGGGCACGTTGAATTTCCCCTTTCGATTGAAGCGGATGACGCCATTGAAGCACGACCGGTTGAGGAAGAGGAAATCAAGGGGAGTGGGCGCTTCATTGAACCTCGTGCGCACCTCGTAGAAGTAGGGCTCGCCCTGAGCTTTCAGCTTCTCGCCCTCGCTGGTCAAAAATTCCTTAACGGTCGCCGCAGTGATCTTCCCGCTTTGGATGTCTTGATACAGGCTGATGATGTGAAGGTTCGTATCGCAAAGCAGAGCCTTCTTCGGCTGCACATTGAGAGCGACGACCCCGGAGCCGCAGAAGGGCTCAATCCATCGCGAGTATTCGCGTGTGTCGGCGACCCTCTGAATCGCAGAGACGAGTTTCGTCTTTATCCCCTG
>JAYVOH010000151.1:0-12879 GCA_043758025.1 Verrucomicrobiota bacterium | reverse complement strand
ATCAGGGCTTGCAAGGGGGATCGCTTTCTCTTATCAAATGCCTGTCAACCAGACCGCTGAAATCTTAACGATTTAACGGAAAGAAAAATTCCCCCCTTTTTTGTTGCGTGATTTTTTATAAACGAGTGGAATAAACACACCCCATGACTCCGCCGCACACGAATCGTGCCCAGCTCATCCTGACGGCCGCACTGGATCACGCTCCAGAAGACCGTGAGGCCTTTCTCGCGACGGCGTGTGGCGAAGATGCCGCCTTGGTCGCCGAAGTGTGCGCACTGCTCGCGGCACATGAAAAGGAAGGCACCACTGATAGTGATCCCAATGCCACGATCAAGCATGATCCACGCTTGCGGCAGCCAGCCTCTGCAGCAACGGAGCGAGAGGGCGAGCGCATTGGACGCTACAAGCTCTTGCAGGAGATCGGCGAAGGCGGATTCGGCACAGTGTGGATGGCCGAACAGACCGAGCCAGTCACTCGGCGTGTGGCGCTGAAGATCATCAAGCTGGGCATGGACACGCGCGAGGTCATCGCGCGCTTCGAGGCGGAGCGGCAGGCTCTGGCGATGATGGACCACCCGAATATCGCCAAAGTGTTCGACGCAGGCGCGACGGATAAGGGACGGCCGTTCTTCGTCATGGAACTGGTGAAGGGTATCACGATCACGCAGTTCTGCGACGAGGCAGGACTCGGCACGCGGGAGCGACTCGCGCTGTTTGGTGATGTGTGCTCGGCGATCAACCACGCGCACCAGAAGGGCGTCATCCATCGCGACATCAAACCTTCCAATGTCATGGTCACTCTCCACGGTGACAAGCCGGTGGTGAAGGTCATTGACTTCGGCATCGCCAAGGCCACGCAGGGCAAACTGACTGACAAGACACTTTTCACCCGCTTCGAGCAGTTCATCGGCACGCCCGTCTATATGTCGCCTGAGCAGGCCAGCCTCAGCGGGCTGGACATCGACACTCGCAGCGACATCTACGCACTGGGTATTTTGCTTTACGAACTGCTCGTCGGTAAACCGCCCTTCGATGCCAAGACGCTGGCTTCTGCTGGATACGAAGAAATGCGGCGCATCATCCGCGAGGTCGAGCCGCCGAAACCTTCGTCACGCATCAGCACCATGGCTGGGGAAGAGCGCACGCATCTCGCGAAGGCGCGGCACATCGAGCCGGAGAAACTCAACCGCCTTGTAGAGTCCGATCTCGATTGGATCGTGATGAAGGCCATCGACAAGGATCGCGCCCGCCGTTACGAGACGGCCAATGCCTTCGCACAGGACATCGTGCGCTTCCTAACTGACGAACCGGTGAGCGCCACGCCGCCGAGCACGGGCTACCAGTTCCGTAAGTTCGCCCGACGGAACAAAGCCGCGCTGCGCGTCGCCGCCACTATCGCCGCCGTGCTGGTGGTTGCCACGCTGGTGAGCGCCTGGCTGGCGGTGCGCGCCACGCGAGCGGAGCACGTGGCCGGAGAAGAACGCACCAAGGCCGTGGCCGAGAGCAACAGGGCCAATACAGCGCTGGATGATTTAAAAAAGACTGCACCGACATTCCAAGCAGTCGCAAAAAATTTGCTCAACGAAGGGAAGTTCGATGATGCCATTGAGAAAATCGGTTACGCCATCGAACTCGACAACACCCACGCGGGATACCGTCTCTTCCGGGCAAATCTGCTTGAAGCCACGCAAAAGCTGGCCGACGCGATCGCAGAATACCGTCACATCCTTGTCCTGCGCCCGGACGACGAAGCCGCCAAGACTAACCTCGCGCTCTGTGAGCGGCTTCTCGTTGAAAACGGTGGCTCGCCCACACTTCGGAAAGATCTCCAGAAACAACTTTTAGATTCGCTTCGCACGCAGGGTCGCCTTGTTGAAGCTGGAGCGTTAAACTCTATCTTTGAACCAGATATCGCCATCGCGGAAGCAACCCTTAACGCGCGATTACATGAGTATAAGAAACAGGCCGGATGGAAGACAAGTCGAATCTCGCGCAATTCCGACGGCACTTTCAGCGTAAACCTCGGCAGTCTAAAAATTGGAGATCTATCCATTCTCCGAAACCTACCAATATCCAGTTTGAACATATCACAAAGCTGGTTCGACAAGAAGGGCTTGGCCGATCTAAGCGCAATCACGGGATTACCTCTCAAGGTGTTGGATATATCGGATTCGCAGGTCAAAGACCTGTCTCCTATCCGAGGAATGCCATTGGAGGAACTCAACATTGCCCGGACTCCTGTCGCCGATCTTTCTCCGCTCAAAGGCATGAAACTTCACAGGTTCACTGCGACGTATGATCAGCTTCCTGGCGGGCCTATTTACGACCTTAAACCACTCGCAGGAATGCCTCTCGAATATCTGGATCTTGATAATGCCAACAACATTGTCGATCTCAATCCTCTGCGGAATGCACCGCTTAAATATCTGAATGTGAATAGGACACGAGTCAGTGATCTTTCCCCATTAAAAGGCATGCCGCTTCAAAATCTTCAAGCCTATCTCACTAATATATCTGATTTATCCCCGTTGGCAGACTGCACCAAACTTGAAGTGCTAAATATATACGCCAACAAGAATGTTAAAGATCTTACCCCGCTTGCAGGACTCAAGCTGACCCATCTTGTATGTAATTGGACGGGCGTTACAAGCCTAGTCCCCCTTCGAGGCCAGCCTTTGAAGCGTATCAAGATAGACGGGTTTTCAATAACCGATGTCAGCCCTCTTTTGGACTGCCCTACGCTTGAGGAGATCGATCTTCCAACTAATCTTAAGAACCCGGAAGTCCTCCGCAACATGCCACATTTAAGGCTCATAGGGGATAACGCAAACGTATTGACGGCTGAGGAATTTTGGAAAAAATACGATACGCGGAAGAAGTAGGTGTGAATGCGGATGCGATAAGCGTGACAGGTGGGAGCGCGGGCACTCATGCCCTCGTCGCACTTTATCGGCAGCTCCGCTGCGAAGTTGATTGATTGCGGACAAGAGTGTCCGCGCTCCCAAACAAAACGGGCCGGAACTTTCGTTCCGACCCGTTAAGATTTTGCTGACGGCAAGGTGCCGTCACTGCGGGATTACATGCCCATGCCGCCGTGGTCGTGAGCAGGCTCGGCTTTATCTTCCTTGGGGATGTCGGCGATGAGGCACTCGGTGGTGAGGAGCAGTCCGGAGATGGACGCGGCGTTCTGGAGAGCGCTGCGGGTCACCTTCGTAGGATCCACGATACCGGCCTTGATGAGGTCAACGTATTCGCCAGTGGCGACGTTGTAGCCGGTGTTGCCTTTGCCTTTCTTGACTTCGCTGACGATGAGCGCGCCTTCGACGCCTGCGTTTGCGGCAAGCTGACGGAGAGGAGCTTCAACGGCACGACGGACGATGTCAGCGCCAGTGGCTTCGTCGCCAGTGAGCTTCAATCCATCGATGGCAACTTGGGCGCGGATGAGAGCGACACCGCCGCCAGGAACGATGCCTTCTTCCACTGCGGCGCGGGTGGCGTGCAGGGCGTCTTCAACGCGGGCTTTCTTTTCCTTCATCTCGGTTTCGGTGGCAGCACCGACGTTGATGACGGCGACTCCGCCGGCGAGCTTGGCAAGACGCTCCTGGAGCTTCTCGCGGTCGTAATCGCTGGTGGTTTCGTCAATCTGACGACGGATCTGGGACACGCGGCCCTGGATGGCATCGGTGCCGCCTTCGCCTTCGACGATGGTGGTGTTTTCCTTGTCCACGGTGATGCGCTTGGCACGGCCGAGGTCGGTCAGCTCGATGCTTTCGAGCTTGAGGCCGAGGTCTTCGGTAATGCAGCGTCCGCCGGTGAGGATGGCGATGTCTTCGAGCATGGCCTTGCGGCGATCTCCGAAGCCAGGGGCCTTGACGGCGCAGATGTTGAGCGTGCCGCGGAGGCGGTTCACGACGAGGGTCGCGAGCGCTTCACCTTCGACGTCTTCCGCGATGATGAGGAGGGGCTTGCCGGAGCGGGCCACTTTCTCAAGCAGAGGAAGCATGTCCTTGAGGCTGCTGATCTTCTTCTCGTGGATGAGGATGTAGCCGTTCTCGATGACGACTTCCATGCTCTCGGCGTTGGTCACGAAGTAAGGGCTGAGATAGCCTTTGTCGAACTGCATGCCTTCCACGACTTCGAGTGTGGTTTCGATGCTCTTCGCTTCTTCAACCGTGATGGTGCCATCCTTGCCGACTTTGTCCATCGCAGCGGCAATGATCTTGCCGATTTCGACGTCCCAGTTGGCGGAGACCGTGGCGACCTGGGCGATTTCGCTGGCCTTGGTCACGGGGCTGCTGATTTCCTTCAGCTTGGCGACGACGGCTTCCGCCGCCTTCATGATGCCGCGCTGGAGCGAGATCGGGTTGGCACCGGCGGTCACGTTGCGGAGACCTTCGGTATAGATGGCCTCGGCGAGAACCGTGGCGGTGGTGGTGCCGTCACCGGCGACGTCGCTGGTCTTGCTGGAGACTTCCTTGATGAGCTGGGCGCCCATGTTTTCATAGGGGTCTGGAAGCTCGATCTCCTTGGCGACCGTCACACCATCTTTGGTAATGGTAGGGCTGCCGAATTTCTTCTCTAGGATTACGTTGCGACCGGAAGGTCCGAGGGTTGCTTTGACCGCACGGGCCAATTTGTTGACGCCGCGAAGCAATGCATGCCGGGCGGATTCGTCGAAATGGAGTTGTTTAGCCATGTTTTTTTATGTAGATGATGTTGTGGTTTGATTAGCCGACGATGCCGAGGATGTCGGTCTCGTTGATGATGAGGACGTCGTCGCCGTCGAGTTTGATCTCGGAGCCGCCGTATTTGGAAATGAGAACTTTGTCGCCCTTCTTGACGGTGAAGAGTTCCTTCACGTCCTTGCCTTCATCGTCTTTGCCGATGCCGACAGCGAGCACTTCGGCCTCCTGGGGTTTTTCCTTGGCGGAGTCAGGCAAGAAGATGCCGCCCGCGGTTTTCTCTTCACTGTCGACGCGCTTCACGAGGACGCGACGGCCCAGTGGTGTGATTTTGGTAGCCATGTTGGTTCGTTGTTTGCTTTTTGGGTTGGTATTCTGTTTGTCTGGTTCACTCAGCCGGCAACGCAGCCCCAAGGGGCGGTAACGCGAACGACTGCGGGAAAGTTGGGGAAATTTATTTTGGAGGCCCGTGATCAGGTTTTTTCTCAAGCGTAATTCCGTTGGTCGATTTTGGTGAAGCGGGATCCAGGGTAAACTCGGCGGAAGCCTGGGTTACTTCGTGCTCGAAGAAATTGATGACACGTTCAGGTTTGCCCGAGATGATTGAGGTGATGAGCCGATGCGTGCGCGCTTTATCATAGCCGCTTAAATCCATGGCAAACTTCCAGTTTTCCTTGGAACCCTGTAAATTTTTCATCGTGGCTGCAAACGCGATGGAATCATTCACGCGTGCCTGCAACTCCAGGCTTTTGCTCAGTTCTTTGAGAAAATCAGCGAGCTTGATATTAACTTCCGGCACATCCAGCAACTCCTGGGCGGACATTTCAGGATGCGCATCCATGATGGCGGTTGCACGTGCTTCCAGGGCCTGATCTTCTCTCACAAGTTCTTTGTTTACTGCTTCCAGGACATTATCGAGATTGTCGGCTGAGGATGCTGTTTTGGCTGCTTTCCTGGCAGCCGGTTTGGGATCTGTGACCGGGGGTGTTGGTTGTGACTTGCGGCAGGATGGCAACGCTGCAACGAAAAGAAACCCCGCGACGAAACAGCCAGTCGCAACCCATCGAATGGGTCTGCTGAATTGCCTCGAGTAAGAGGCGGCATATTTCTGCGGAGGATTTATTTTCATCGAATGATGGTCAAATCACTATTTGACTCATGCCTTTTTGTCCTTGTCCACGACTTCGAAGTCGGCATCGACAACTTTGCCTTCGTCTTTGGCGGCGGCACCGTCTTGCGTGGTTTCGGCAGACGACTCCGGCGGAGGGCCGCCGGAACCACTGGCGCCGGCCATTTGCTGGTAGGCTTCGGAGAAGATTTTTTGCAGTTCTTCCTGCTTGGATTTCATGGCGTTGATGTCGTTGTCTGCGATGGCTTTCTTCAGGCCATCAATCTTGTCCTGAATCGGCTGCTTTTGTTCGGCAGGAACTTTGTCACCGAGGTCGGCGAGTGATTTCTCGATCTGATAGACCGTGGTCTCTGCCTGATTCTTGGTTTCGACATCATCCTTGCGCTTCTTGTCCTCTTCCGCGTGGATTTCGGCTTCGCGCTTGGCTTTCTCGATTTCTTCGTTGCTCAAGCCGCTTGATCCTGCGATGGAAATTTTTGATTCCTTGCCGGTGGTTTTTTCCTTGGCTGAAACGTGAAGGATTCCATTCGCATCAATATCGAAGGTGACTTCTATCTGAGCCTCACCGCGGCGGAGCGGCGGGATGCCATCGAGTTTGAAGGTGCCGAGCACCTTGTTGCCTTCGGCGCGGGCCATGGGGCGCTCGCCCTGGATGACGACGACTTCTACGCCGGGCTGATTGTCTGCGGCGGTGGAGAAGGTCTGGGTCTGGCGCTTGGGGATGGTTGTGTTGCGCGGGATCATCGCGGTGGCGATGCCGCCTTCGGTTTCGATGGCCAGCGTGAGCGGGGTGACATCGAGCAAGAGCACGTCCTTGACACTGCCTTGGAGCACGCCGCCCTGGATGGCTGCGCCGATGGCCACGACTTCATCGGGGTTCACGCCTTGATGCGGGTCTTTACCGGCGAGCTTGCGCGCGGTTTCCACAACCTTGGGCATCCGGGTCATACCGCCAACGAGAACAAGTTCGTCAATCTTTGAGGCTTCGAGTTTTGCGGCTGCGAGGCAATCTTTGACGGGCTTGATCGTGCGCTCGAAGAGGCTGTCCGTGAGCTGCTCCATCTTTGCCCGGGTAAGCGTCTTCATGATGTGCTTCGGCCCCGTTTGATCGGCGGTGATGAAGGGCAGGTTCAAGTCATAGCTCTGGGTGGAACTGAGCGCGATCTTGGCTTTTTCGGCCTCTTCTTTGATGCGCTGGAGCGCGTCGGGCTGGCCACTGAGGTCAATGCCGGTGTCGGTTTTGAATTCGTTGACTATCCAGGTGATAAGTGTGTTGTCCCAGTCGTCGCCGCCGAGATGAGTGTCGCCGTCAGTGGCCAGCACTTCAAAGACGCCGTCGCCGATTTCCAGCACGCTGATGTCGAAGGTGCCGCCGCCAAGGTCATAGACCGCGATCTTCTCGTCCTTCTTTTTATCCAAGCCGTAAGCGAGCGACGCGGCGGTCGGTTCGTTGATGATGCGGCGCACGTTAAGTCCGGCGATTTCCCCGGCAGCCTTGGTGGCATTGCGCTGGGAGTCGTTGAAGTAGGCGGGAACGGTGATGACCGCGTCGGTGATTTTTTCGCCGAGCCGGGCTTCGGCATCAGCCTTGAGCTTGGCCAGAATCATCGCGGAGATTTCCTGCGGGCTGTAGACTTTGTTCTCGCCGCCGACTTCGACCTGCACATGGGCATCGCCGTTTGATGCCGCGACGATTTTGTAGGGCATGCGTTTGTCGGCCTCGGTTAGTTCCGAGAATTTGCGCCCCATGAGGCGCTTTACGGAAAAGACGGTGTTACGGGAGTTGGTCACAGCCTGACGTTTCGCGGCCTGGCCGACGAGACGTTCGCCAGATTTGGTGAATGCGACTACGGAGGGAGTGGTGCGCGCTCCTTCGGAGTTCTCCAGCACCTGAGGTTCCGCGCCTTCGAGAACGCTCATGCAGGAGTTGGTGGTGCCAAGGTCTATGCCTAAAATTTTACTCATATCTTTGTAGTTTGGGATGGTGCGGCACTTCTATATTACATGTCAGCAATCTTTGCGTGCGATGCTACACTTGGCATTATTCATGCCACCAAGGTCATTGAATACATAACCCATTGATTTGCAAGGATGTGTGAAATTAAACTTAAAGTTTTCGCGGGCGAGAACTACGACTTATTGAGACAAAGTAGCTCAAACACATGTCTTAGTGCGACATGCTGTCTTACCCTCTATCATTGCCGACAGCGCAGGCAGTCCGCCCGAGATATGAGGACAAAAAAAGGGAGCGGTTGCCCGCTCCCTTTAAAGTTTGAATGCTTAGTCAGTTCACCGGTTACAGGTGGAACTTGATGCCCAAGCGGACGAGGCTGAAATCAGCTTCGCGATTGCTAGAGCTGTGCCAGTTGTAGGTGCCTTCACCGAAGAGATTCACGTTATGCAGGCTGTTGAGGTGGACTTCAAGTCCAGCGCCAGCGTGGTATTCGCCGAGCTTTTCACCGTCCACGCTGAATCCGCCACCTACGAGAACGTAAGGAGCGATGCAGATGGATTTGATAGGAGCGCGGAGGATGATGTCTCCGTTGAAGATGTGCAAGGTGCCGCTGGTAGCAACTGCGTCGTAGCTAAGACGGGCACCGAAGTTTTCAGTGAAGAAATATTCACCGGAAATGCCGCCGCCGAGAGCGTTTTTATAGTCACTGGCTTCGTTGCGTGGGAAGAAGCCCGTGCCGTTCAATCCGAAACTGAATCCAGGAGCGAAGGCGTCACAAGAAGGAGCCACTGGAGGATTGACCATTTTGCCGCCTTTGCCAGAGTAGGCAACGGAACCGGCGAAAGCGCTGGAAGCAAGCGCGACTGACATGATGAGTGATGCGATTTTTTTCATATTTGGGTAGGAGTGTTTTGTTGGTTGAATGTTGATGCTACAGCCAGTCTTCATTCTTGCAACCAGAATAAAGCAACTTTCCCAAAAAAATTACTCGCCCGCCCATTCAATTTGGGTGGCGAACCATAAAAAACTCTGCCGAAGAACTCAATCGTTGAGAATAACCCGGATTTCCCCCTCCTGAACGTGCAGGTCTTTGATACCATCTGATAGCCCTTTCATCAGCGGATCATTTTTGTAATCAAAAAGGTTTGCGCCTTTGATATCACCCAGCCAGGCGTTGGGAGGCGAAATCCCACCGATGGTGAGATCTGACAAATAAAGGGCCATGCGGTGATTATCTTCAAGTTTCGGACTGAGCGTGAGTTTCACGCGAACTGTGTGACCACCGATAAATGGCACCTCCTTGTCCACCGGTATCAGGGCACTGGCGCTCATGCTGCCGCCCCCGATGTTGACTTTTAGATGGTTTCCCAGCCCCTGCTCTTGGAGGAATCCATTTATCTCACGCTCGCTGAGAACCAGCGTCTTCGCGGGATCCGTGACGGGAGCGGGTAGTTGCTCTTTTTTAATGATGGCAACTTTTTGATCGAGGACTTGCTTCTCGGGTTGGGATAGCTGGACGCCTTTGAAGGGCAAGGCATTAAAATTGTGCTGATACCAGAAAGTGACTGAGGCCGCTGCTATCCCACCCAAGCCCAGGAGGATGCAGAAGGCGATGAGCAGCTTTTTCTTAAATGACGTCTGCTGCGGATGGCTGGCTTGAGGATTCATCGATTGGGCAATGTATGGAGACAAGCATGAGACAGGCTTCTCCGCATTCCGTTGAAAATCTTCCGCAATCACTGCGGCCGCCGCGCCTGATTTTCACCACTGCATGGAGCCGAGCAAATGCGCGGCTTTGGCGTAGTTGGTCTTGGTCAGAAGGAGAATGATCGTTGCCGCCGCTGTGGCCATTGTCCAGAAGATGATCCAGGGATTCTTCAAAAGCTGCTCCGGCTCCAGTCGCGCGGTTTCCTCCTTCATGGCATGGCGGAAATAGGCGATGACGGCCATTACGATGACGGGAAAGACGAACACCAGATTGTTCAGCTCGCGGTAAGTCGCCATGGCAATGCCCGTGCAAAAGCAGAACAAATTCGCATAGGTAATCATCGCCAAAATGAGCGTGGTCTCGCTGTAAACCTGGAACGATTTCCGGTAGCGCCCACTGAGGGCCGCGTCTCCGATGAAGCGGAATTCCGAGTAGCGTTTCCCCGTCATGAGCAGCGCACCGAAGAACCACCACGCGAGCACGATGCTCAAAGGCGGCACATTGTGCGGACTGACCAGCGCATAGTAGCCGAGCCAGAGGCGGATGGGATTGTTGAAGGACTCTGCGATGACATCAAGAAATACACGGTCCTTCAATCGCAGCGGCGGCACATTGTAAACCAGACCGCTGAGCAGCAGCAGTCCCAACGCCGCCTGATAAGCCCAGTTAAATCCGATGACCCAGCACAAAACAAATGCCACCACGATCAACAGTGCCATGAGCCACCAGAGACGCGGCACCATCACCTTGCCCGCAGGGATGCCGCGAAGGCGTTTCGTCGGATGCATGGCATCATACGGTGCGTCCAGAATCTCGTTCAAGATGTAGTTCGCCGAGGCGATAAGACAGGCCGGCACCAGCGACAGTGCGGCCATCCAGCAAACGCCCGCATCCAATCGAAAATGTAGCACCAGCGCCAGCGCGACCACATGGCCGAAGATGATGAAGACATTCTTCAGCCAATGGTCGGGACGGCAGATTTTTATATATTCCAGCATGGGCGGTGATCCCGGTCTGCCTAGCCGAGATCACGCCACAACTCAAAACATATTCTTGGCCACGCCATTCATCAGGGGGTGGTAACCGATGCCTTGGTCTTCACATTCTGCGCAGGCTCATAGTTGTATCCGGTCAGGCTGACGCCAGTGACGGCGAAGGTAAAGGTGCCGCGCCGGTAAACATAATTCGACCACATGGAAGCCACTCCGGAGCTGTTGGTCATGGCGTAACCTTTGCCCGTCGTCAAACCCGTCCAGTCTCCAGCGACTGACGCGCCCGGAACAACGGCTCCCGTCTGGTCTTTCACCGTGACCTGAGCTTTGACATAGTATCCATACCAGTATGAATAATAAAGCGTGAGCTTGATGTCGGCCACCCGCAGGCTCTTCGTGCTCACGACCACCGGCTGGGCGTTGACGGTAAGCTTGGTGGAAGAAGACAGGCCTGTGTTGTCGAACACCACCAGCGAAGGAGTGAAAGTGCCAGCCTTGGTGTAGATGTGCGTGGGATACGGTTCGGTCGAAGTCGTCCCGTCTCCAAAATCCCAGTCGTATCTCACAATCGAGCCATCCGGATCGTAACTGCCATTGCTGGAGAAATATACCGTCAACGGAACGATGCCCGTCAGCGGCGTGGATTTCGTCGCCACCGCCACCGGGGGCTGGCCACCAGTGGTGATGGGAACTGCGGTGCCCGTCAAAGTATATTGCCCCAGGCTGCCATAGTCGCTAAAGCCGGTGCTGCTGGCCGAACCGGATCCCACGCCGTCGATGGCCACATAATAAGTGCCTTGCTTTACCGTTGCGGCAAGTGTCGCGCCGAGATTGGTCCCCGGATTGGCCACGGTCACCAGATTGCCCGCACCGTCATACAGAGAAATCTGCGCATTGAGATTGGGCGATGGAGTGGCTCCGTTAACACTGAAACTAATGGCGCCCGCTCCGGTGGTGAACCCGTAAATGTCCGCGTCCGTGCGACGCTCTATTAGTCCGCTGACGTTGAATGTCGATCCGCTCATCGAGGTTGCGTGCAGGATGTCGCCTCCGACCTGGTCGGCACGGAATGGAATGTAGCTGGCGATCATCGCCAGTTCGTCCACTTTGTTGTTCGCCAGCGGGTATTCACCCTGCGACCATTGCACGATTGGCTTGTCGTAACCTACTCCCATGATCGGCGCCCAGTTTCCCTGTCCGGTATAGTATTCCGTGCCGTTGGTCTGGCCCTGATGATCAAGTCCGAAACTGTGTCCCGCTTCGTGTGACACAGCCTCGGCAACGTATTTAGGATAGCCGTTCCCCAGATCTTTCGGAAAGACAAAGGCTGGCGTATCCGTGTTCATTCCGAACGAATTCAAATACGTCACTCCACCAGCGCCGCCCCCAAACCAGTCATTGCTGCTCCCGCCGATACACACCCGGATGCCGTAGTTCACGTCGTTTGAACCGCTTTTAACAATGCCTGCCGCGCCGGGGTCTTCGGTCGTCACATCCACTTCAAAGGGCGCATAATCTTCGGCCACCCGCTGCCAGATTTCCTGAATGTTGCTGATTTCCGTGTTGCTGAAGGACGAAGGATTGCCGTCAATGTCATAGGGCGGAGTTACAATCGAAGCCACACTGTTGTCCGTGTTCCACCATGTGCCCGTCGTGTTGTGTCCGGTAAAATTCAGATAGATCACCTTGGCCGAGCCCTGCCGGCTGTGCATTTTGAATGTATCTGCCAGGGCGAAGGGAGCGGCCTTGGCTGTCGTTCCAGTGGTCGTCACCGTGCCGGCTTTCACCGCAAGGCCGCTGCACACAAAATGAAGCCGTCCGGATTTGCTCGCGCGAAGTGAGAAATCGCGCTTGAGCATGGCACTAAACTCCGCCGTAGAACGATTGTGGAATCTGGCAAAGTCTGCCACTTTGCTTCCTATGAGATCAATAAATTCAGATCCTCGGACACTGCGGGGGAGATGGATTTCAGGATGCGGAACACCGTCTTTGTTCAGAATCGTTTGCGCAATAACATTTTGAGGGAGCAAGAGTGGGCAACTCAGTAAGAGGGAGATCAGTAAGGAATGCAGGCAGCGGAGCTTCATAATTGAGGAGGTTCAAGGTTGGATATTTGTTGCCCGGCGATCATACCCTGAATCAGGGGCGCGATACAAGATAATTCTGTTAATCGTTATAATTATAACATAATGCTACCTTTCTCCTGATAATCTATCAATAGCATCCGTAACTGACACTAATCCCGCCCAAACAATGGGAAAGCTCACGTCGGCATTCCGTTAAATGATCCTCCTGGACCACGCGAAACATAAGGCTGATTCTAGCAGCCTGTCGGACTTTGCCAAAGCACGGCGTTGATGCTACCGGAAGCAATGGCAGCACGATTCGTCAACATCGACCACGACACACCTTTG
>JAYVOH010000150.1:0-4599 GCA_043758025.1 Verrucomicrobiota bacterium | reverse complement strand
TAGATCCACCCAGCGGCATTATCACCTGCTCTCGGAAGAGTTTTATTACATTCTCGAAGGCACCGGTGACATGGAGATCGACGGTGAAACCCGAAGCGTGCGCCCCGGCGATGCGGTTCTCATTCCCGCCGGCGCGTGGCACACCATTACAGCCCGGGAAGCACTGCGGTTTCTTTGCTGCTGCGCGCCGCCGTATGCGCATGACGACGTGTTCTTTTAAGCCCGGATACGGCGTCTTGCCGAAATCTGGAGTATTCCTGGTTCCACTCTCAATCCATGACGATGCGCGCTTTTTATAGGTTCCGCCGGATTTTTTTGAATCCGTCCGGGCCGTGCGCGCGAAGTGTTTTTGTTATTTATGAAAAAACTTCTACCCATCATCTGCATGAGCCTATTTTCCGCAATTTTTTCTCACGCCGGAGAAGGCGAACGTGTGAAGCCGTATGCTGCGCCAGTTGTCGAAGCCCAAGATCAGGACGGCAAGGCGGTGAAGCTGGAAGACTATTATAAGAAGGGCCTCACGCTGGTTTATTTCTATCCCAAGGCCGACACACCTGGCTGCACCAAGCAAGCTTGCAGCCTGCGTGACAGCTACGAGGAACTGACCAAGGCCGGTGTTCAAGTCATCGGCGTGAGCATGGACAAGACGGAGTCGCAGAAGAAGTTTCAGGAGAAATACAAGCTGCCCTTCACTCTGTTGGCCGATCCGGACGGCAAAGTGGTCAAGGCTTTCGACGTGGGCAGTCTGCTGGGCTTTGCCTCGCGTCAGGCCTTTCTCATCAAGGGCGGTCAGGTCATCTGGCACGACAAGAAAGCTTCCACTTCCGAACAGGCGGCCGATGTGCTGCGAGTGCTGAAGGAATCAAAGTAGGGGGCTTCTTTGAAGCCTTGTTGGTTTTGGTAAGGCTTTAGAGAAGCCTTCTACTTTGGTCAGCAGAAATGCGCGCCTTGCGTGCCGACAATGACGGTGTAGAGCGACTGGCCGGCGGTGATGTAGAGATGATTGTGCTTGGTGCCGCCGAAGCAGAGGTTGCTGCCTGGCTCGGGCAATTTGATGTGACCGATACGTTTTCCGTCTTGATTGATAACATGCACGCCGTCGTAGCCCTCGCCGACTCCGCCGGCGCTGGCCCAGACATTGCCATCAACATCGCAACGGATGCCGCCGGCGCTGCCGATGCCGTCCTTGTCCGTGAACGCGTTTTTCATGACGCAGAATTCGTTGCCTTTGCCGAGCTTTTTTCCGTCCACCATTTCATAGCCCATGATGTTCCGGGGTTTGCCACTGTCGGAAATGTAGAGTTTCTGGTAGTCGGGCGAGAAGCAGAGGCCGTTGGGTTTGTCCATCTCGTTGTTGACCAGGGAGATCTTCCCGGCGGGATCGAGGCGATAGACGGCCTCTTTCAAGAGCAGTTCGGCCTTGTTGCCTTCTTTGTTTCCCATGATGCCAAGGCCGGGGTCGGTGAACCAGATGCCACCGTCGGGATGGACGACGATGTCATCTGGCGCATTGAGCGTCTTGCCCTCGAACTCGAAGGCGAGCACGGTGACGTTTCCGTTCGGCTCGAAGCGCACCACGCGGCGTTTGGCTTGTTCGCAAGCAAGCTGGCGGCCAGTCCAGTCGAAGGTGTTGCCGTTATTGTTGTTGGCATTCGCGCGCATGACGCTGACGTGACCGTCTTCAGGCAGATAACGCATCAGGCGATCATTCGGGATGTCGCTCCAGACAAGGTAGGCACCGGAGCCGTTCCAGGCCGGGCCTTCCGACCAGAGGCAGCCAGTGTGCAGGCGGCGGATTGTGGAGTCGTCCGGGATGTGTTTTTTGAAACTGGCATCCAGTGAGATGATGTCCGGGTCTGGAAGAGTTTCAGGCCCGGCGTTCTGACCATAATCACGCGCCCGAGCAGTGCCGGCGGCCATGGCGGATGCCAGTGCGGTCATGAATGAGCGACGGGTGCTTTGCTGGTTTTGCATGACAGGAAATGGGACGGCGTGACGGAAGATTAATTCACCGCCGTGGCGGGTGTCGTCGTCGTCGTTGCTTCGACAGGTGAGGGCGGCGGGGGTGGCTGGGCGTTGTTGACGGCCTGACGAAGTTCCTTCACCCAATCCGGTGCGCTGGCGTGGGCGGGATTTTCGCGCACCACTTGCAGCATGGCGGCAAGGGCCGGGACGGGAGTGATGTTATGATCGAGCAGGTATTTGGATTTCTTCCAGATCATGTCCGGCTGATGCTCTTTAAAAAAAAGCGCATAGTCAGCTTCGGTGCTGAGCGCCTGCTTGAGGGCCAGCTCGGCCTTGATGCGATTGTCCCATTGCACAGGCAGATCGGTCGGTTTCTTGTCGAGATAATAGGGGAAAATGATTTTTTCATAAATGCCCCCTAACGTCAGCGGCTCATATTCCCAGTCCTCACGTTTAAGAATATCCTTGAGCTGCAAAGCCTTGCTGAATTCCGATTGCCTCACGTTTTCGCGCAGCCGTGCGAGCAACTGTCCGGTGCTTGATTTGCTGGAAATTTTTGCGTTGCCGCCCTTCGGTTTTTCCCTCAAGGGACCACCGGGCGCGTTGGCACTGGCGTTCTGGATGGCGAGAACTTCCTTCTGAATGAAATTTTGCAGGCTGGTGATCAATGGCGCCAGATTTTCTGCGCCCTGGGCTTTGATGGCGATTACGAGATACTCAAGCTGGAGCCAAAGTCCGTAAAGGAACTCGACGTCCTTGAGTTTTTCTTCGTTGTTCTTGGCCCAGTCGTTGAAGTCTTTGGTGGTCAGGTTCAGCTTGTCGAAGTGCTCGATTCTGTAACAGGCCAGATAGAGGTCAAGGGTGTCCTTCTGGCTCGATTCGGCCTTGATGCAACGAGCGAGCGCTCCGCTTAAGGTGATATCGCGATTCTTCGTGATGGCACCGTCGAGCTGGTCGAGCTGTTTGAGAATGTTCGCGGTCTGCTCCGCTGTAAGTTTCTGCGCATCCGTAGTTGATGTTGTTGCGGGTGGCGGAGTCGGAGTTTTCATTTCCGTTGTCGGCGTGACTGCGGTCGGCGTGAGCACTTGGGCGCGGATCAGTGCGGGAAAAATGAACAGGATGGCAATGCAGAATTTTTTCATGGGCAGGAGCGGGGGATCAAATCATTAACGTCGTGTGTCTGTGAAACTTAGTGCTGATGTCCTACGCGCAACGTAAATCTGAATGAATCCTGCTCCAGCGGCAAGTTTTTGTCAGGCTCGTGTTTCCGCCATTGCCGGCCGCGCCATCCAGAGGGTGTGCGGCCTCTCCAACCGACGAAGGAATCGCGCCCCCGCCTTGAGCGCCATGTGCGCGAACTCCGCAGGCTTCAAGCCGATGGCCCGGAAACACTTGCGATGATCCCACGCCACGACCGCGCAGGTGGTTAGATGAATCAATCTGAACTGTCCGCGCCAGAGCGTCCGCCACCAGAGGGGTTTGCCTTCCAGCCGTTCACGCAAAAATTCCGCATGGAATGCAATGTGCCGCATTTCATCGGACAGAATTTTGTGGCTGCAGGTGCGCAATACCTTGTCGGATGACTTGCGGTAGAGCGAACCGAAATAGGCCTCGGCAATGAGTTCCGCGATGAGCAGCACCTGGATGTTGAACTCCACGCCGAAATGATTTCGCAACCAGCGGAAAATCGAATTGGTCCACTGCTTGGTCAGGCATTCTCCGCCGAGATAATTCACGAGTCTCGCCAGCAAGCGCGAGTGATACTGTTCCTCCTCAATAAACAGACCGACTGAGTGTTCATACCCGGCGAGTTGCTCAGAGTTTACGACGCGACGCACATAATGCATGAGCCGGGTGCCGCCGCCGGACTCTCCGAGCTGAAAAATAGCCAGCGAACGAACCAGCGGAAGCCTCACGGAATCAGGCAGGCCGGAGCTGTTCAAGGGCATGTCCGGCTCCGTGAAGCGGCTGCGATTTTTGATGAAGTATTGCGTCCAGATATGGGTGTTCATGGGATGGTAGGGATAGAAGGTAGAAGTTAGGAGTTAGGAGTTGGATGAAAGTGTGAGTTTATTGCCGAACATGGCGGCCCAGCGGCTGCGGGGTTTTTGTTCAAAGGTGATAGATTGGAGGCGGTCGAGAACGGCACGGACTGTTTCATCCAGCGTGGATGTTCCAGCGGTTACCCCCACGTTTTGAGCTTTGGCAAACCATGCAACCTCTACATCTGCGGGGTGCTCCACCTGGTGCGCGGTGCAGCCGAGCCGGGTGGCGGTCTCGACGAGCTGGCGGGTGTTGTTGCTGTTGCGCCCCCCGATGACGACAATGGTGTCGCATCGCCGGCATAAGTCCTCCAGAGCGTGCTGGCGTTGCTTGGTCGGATGGCAGATGGTGTCCATGAAACGGATCTCGGCCAGCGGATGAAATTTTTTGAGCGCATCGACGAGATGAAGCGCGCGCATGACTGGCTGGGTGGTCTGGCTGATGATGCCAATTTTCGGATGAAAAGGCACACCGGCGATGTCCGCCTCGTCGTGGATCACCACGGCCTGCGGGAAATCCCCGGTCAATCCGCGCACCTCCACATGTGATGCCTGGCCGATAACGACGGGGAAGTATCCTGCTGCCACGAGC